>JAAYHY010000075.1 GCA_012735135.1 Bacillota bacterium
CCGAGACATAGTAACAACTGGTTTTCAAGGTCCAATAGGGGTAAATCCTTGTTGGATAAGGTTTTGCGCGCTTTTTTTGTTCCTACTTACTGTTCAACACCAGATATGTAGAAAAAAAAGAACCCCGGACCCAAGAGGCGGAAAATTTCCACCTAAAACGAGGAAAAATGGCTAAACTTTATGTGAAATCTTCCGATAAGTGATGTATAGAGGATTGTTTGTTTTAGGAAGGTGAAGCGGTTGGTTACAAACAAAACAATCGAAAATATAACCTCGGCCATGAACTGGGCGGCAGAACGCCAGAAGATCCTCAATCATAATCTGGCCAATGCCGATACACCCAATTACCAAAGGCGCGATCTGGTCTTTGCTGAGGAGTTGACGAAGAAACTCAACCGTTTGCCGTTAAAACAGACTCATCCCCGGCATTTACCCGCGTCCACCCGCCCCGGTTTGTTCCAGCCGAACGAATGGGGTGTTGTGCGCGTAGACCAAAACACAGTCGATCCAGAGGTGGAAATGGTGACCGCCGTAGAGAATTTCTATTATTACCAGGGCTTAACCCAGCAGTTGAATAATCAATTCCGCCGGTTACGGATGGCGATTGAAGGGAGATCGTAAAGATGAAAATGTTCCGGGCAATGGATATTAATGCTTCCGCCCTTGGCGCCCAACGGTTACGTTTAGATTTGATCGCGGCTAATATTGCCAATGCCAATACCACCCGTACCCCGGAAGGAGGGCCCTACCGGCGGAAAGTACCTGTGTTTGCCGAAGAACTGCAACAGGCCCGTGGCACTTACGGGTTGAGCGGTGTCCGGGTGTTGGCGGTGATAGAGGACCAATCACCTTTTCGTCAAGTTTACGATCCGGCCCATCCCGATGCCAATGCCGAGGGTTATGTGTTATATCCCAATGTGAATATTGTCAACGAAATGGTTAATCTGATGGAAGCCGGACGCGCCTATGACGCCAATGTGACAGCTTTTAACATGTCGAAAGAGATGTTCAAAGCTGCTCTGAGCATTGGTAAAAGCTAAGAGATGAATATAGACGGGGGGATCTAACAAAGACCCACGGAGGGAAGGACCAAGAGTATGAGGGACCAAAGGATTGGCGTTTTCATACCCTTTCTTAAGCCGTGGGTATTTTTCTCTTTATTATGGAGGAATCCCCGCTGGGAGGTGAAGAAGTATGAAGATTGAGGGAATTCAACCGCTATCCTTAAAAACGGACGGGCTTGGAACCGAGAAAAAGACGAAATTTCCCGGGGATTTTCAGGAGATGCTGAAAGGATATTTGGAAGAAGTGAATAAACTCCAGCTGAAGTCGGAAGATATGGACCGACAGTTGGCGGCCGGAACGTTAGAAAACATCCATGAAGCGACGATCGCCGCCGAAAAGGCAGCTCTTGCCCTTGAGTTGACAATTCAAATTCGCAATAAAGTTGTCGAAGCGTACCAGGAAATTATGCGGATGTCTATTTAATCGATTAGGAGAAATGTGAAGGATAATGGGTGAGTTAATTCAACAAATACGCCACATCTGGGAAAATATGGACAAGCGTAAGCGCCTCTTATTTGGTGGCGGGATGGGCCTCTTGCTGCTCCTGCTCGTCTTGGTTATTGCCCTGAGCCAACCGGAGTATGAGTTGTTATACGGGAATCTGCAGCAGGTAGAGCAAGATGAGATCATCGGCCGGCTCCGGGAAATGAATATTCCCTACCGGAAAGAGTATAACTCCTTATATGTCCCCAACGCCTCCGAAGTCCGGGCTGAACTAATGAAAGCGGGGATCCCGAAGGGCGGGATCATCGGCTGGGAGCTTTTTGACCGTAGCACCTTAGGGGCGACCAATTTCCAGAATGCAGTAAACTACCAGCGGGCGTTACAAGATGAGATCCGGCGCACCCTCCGTCAGATTGAAGGCGTGGTTGATGCGGCCGTTATCATTAACTTGCCGGAACAGGAGCCGGTTTTCGAAGATGAAAAAAAGGAACCCACTGCTTCGATTACTCTTAATCTGAGCCGGCCGAATATGCTCAGTAAGAGTCAAGTACAGGCCATCGTAAATTTTGTCGCTAGTTGTGTCACCGGGATGTCCCCGGAACGGGTCACGATTATTGATAATTTTGCTAACGATCTGACCGCGGCACTCCGGACGAGCGCAGCTTTGGACGGGTCACTGCTGGAACAACAGATGGCCCTGAAAACCAAGATGGAACAAGATTATAAACGGAATATCGAAAATGTTTTAGGACGGGTATATGGCCTCCATAATGTGGCCGCCACCGTCAATATTACCTTAAACTTTGATTACCAAGAAATCAGGAAGGAAACCTATGGTGACCGGGGGGTACCCCGGAGTGAACAGGAAATTACCGAATCGTACACCGGGACCGGGATGATCCCCTTGGGGATTCCGGGCACCGATTCGAATATAACCCAATACCGGATCGGCGGCGCCGATCAAGAGAGCACCTATGAACGGAACGAACGGATCGTTAATACGGAAATCAACAAGGTGGAAGAACATTTTTTAAAACAAGGCCCTACCATCGAACGGATTTCGGTCAGCGTGGTGATCGGACAAAGATTGTCTGCGGCGGAAGTGGCACAGATTGAGGATACGGTCGCCGCTACGGTCGGCGCGGTTGCTGCCCGGGGCGACCGGGTTACTGTTTTCAGCCGGGAATTTTTCACCCCGACCCCGGAAAGTGTTCCAGAGACGCCGTCGACTTTCCCTTGGCCGTTCGTGACAGTTGTGGTCCTTGGTTGCTTGCTGCTTAGTGGGGGAGTTTATTATCTGGTGCGGAGAAGGAGAAAGAAAGAGTCCACAATTGATGTGGTGATCGGTGATACGGTTGAACAAACGGCAGCAACGGAAGAAATCAGTCCGGAAGAGAAGAAGCGGCGTGAAAGAGAAGAGTTTATTACGAATCTAGCCCGCAACGAACCGGATACTATGGTTGCGCTCTTGCGGACATGGATGTCGGAGGATTAGAGGTGTCATGGTTTTGAGTAAACAATTAACCGGTCGACAAAAATGCGCCGTTATCTTAATCTCCCTTGGCTCCGAGTTATCCGCCAAGATCCTGAAGCATTTCCGTGAGGATGAGATTGAGGATTTGACTTTGGAGATCGCCAGTATGCGCCGGATTGAACCGGAAATCAAGGAAGAGGTTATGAACGAATTTTACGAGCTTTGTTTGGCGCAAAATTATATTTCGTTGGGCGGTATCGACTACGCCAGGGAAATGTTGGAGAAGGCGCTGGGACCAACGCGGGCGCAGGACATCTTAACGAAGTTAACCAGTTCCTTACAGGTCCGGCCTTTTGATTTCGCGCGGAAAACCGATCCCAGTCAGTTGTTGAATTTTATCCAGAACGAACACCCCCAAACCATTGCCTTGGTGCTTTCCTATTTAAATCCGGATCAAGCCGGTATGATTCTGTCGTCTTTGGCCCCGGCCAGCCAGGTTGAAGTGGCCAAACGGATTGCCACGATGGACCGGGCGACCCCGGAAGTGTTGAAAGAGGTTGAGAATGTTCTCGAAAAACGCCTCTCTTCCTTTGTCATGCAAGACTTCACAATGGCCGGCGGGATTGATGCGGCGGTGGCCATTTTGAACCGGGTGGACCGGGGAACCGAAAAAACCATTATCGAAGCATTGGAAGAAGATAACCCCGAATTGGCGGAAGAGATTAAGAAACGGATGTTTGTCTTTGAGGATCTGGTCACTTTGGACGACCGTTCGATCCAGCGGGTGCTGAAAGAAGTGGATATGCGGGATCTGGCTTTAGCTTTGAAGACCGCAAGCGAAGAGGTGACCAACCGGATCTTCAAGAATATCTCGAGCCGTGCTCGCGATATGATCAAAGAAGATATGAGTTTAATGGGACCGGTACGCCTCCGCGATGTGGAGGAAGCCCAGCAAAAGATTGTCAATTTCGTCCGGCAGCTTGATGAGAGCGGCGAAATTGTAATTGCCCGGGGCGGAGAGGATGAAATCATTGTCTAAATCGAAGATCATCAAAGCTCCGAATATCAAAAACGAAGTCTGTTTTTTGGAGGTTCCCGAACCAATCGTCGCTTCGCAAGAGTTGGCCGTTGCCATGGGGGAAAATGTGGCGGCGATGGAGGAAACAGGGGCCGCTGTGGATGAGGAGATGGGGACCGGCTTAGAGCAGGAGCCCCTTCCCTCCGATCCGGAGGCAGCTGCGGCGCAACTTTTGGCACAGACCCAATTAGAAGCGGAAGAGATCATATCCGCTGCCCGCCGGGAAGCGGATTTGCTTTTGGCGGAAGCCGAAGCCCAACGCCGGCAGGTCGAGGAAGAATTGGCCAGGACGAAAGCGGAGACTGCGGCCGAATGCGAACAGTTGAAAAAGGAGGCCTATGATACCGGTTACCAGGAAGGCTGGGCCACCGGTCAGCAGGAAGGGGAGAAGGCGTGGGCGGAAAAGATTAGCGCCGCCGAAGCCACTTTGGAGGAAGCGAAAAAAGAAGCCCTTAATCTGATAAATCAGGCGGAGAAAGAAAGGGCCGCCCGGATCCAAGATTCGGAAGAGGAAATCCTCAAGTTAGCCGTTGATATTGCCGAAAAAATAATTAACACGGAGTTACGCGTTGAACCGGAAAAATGGTTGGGGATGATTAGAAAAGCCGCCCACAAGATTGCGGGGGCGACGGAAGTGACCATCCGGATTGCCCCGGAAGATGAAGCTTTTCTCATCCAAAACTTACGCGCAATCCGGAGTGAATTCACCGAAGCGCCGCTGATCCAGATTAAGACCGATGTTAATTTGAAATCCGGCGATTTTATGATCCAAAGTAACCTGGGAAATGTGGACGCGAAAATCAGCCAACAGTTGACCAAGATTTTTCAAGCCCTTAAAGTAGAGGGCAGCTAAGGAGGGGAAAAGTTTGCCACGGGAGTTTCCTTCCTTTAGCGCCGAAAAATACCAAAAAAAACTGGCCACGATCGAGCCCCTCAGCCGTTCGGGGCAAGTGGAAAAAGTAGTTGGTCTAACAATTGAAGCCATAGGCCCCCCCACCTTCGTCGGGGAAACTTGTTTCTTTAAAACCCTCTCCGGCAAGGAAGTCCTGGGTGAAGTAGTAGGTTTCCGGGATGGAAAAGTGCTGCTCCTCCCTCTTGGGGAGATGGAAGGGATTGGCCCCGGTTCGGAGGTTTTTGCCCGGGACCATACCTTGACCACACCGGTCGGTCCGGGGTTGCTCGGCCGGATCTTAGACGGGTTGGGCCGCCCCATTGATGAGCGGGGGAAAATGGAGATTGAAGGGTACTACCCTTTACAGGCCACTTCCCCTAACCCGTTGGCGCGCACCCGGATTAAGACCCCCTTATCATTAGGGGTCAAAGCCATCGACGGAGTATTAACTTGTGGTCAGGGGCAGCGGATGGGGATCTTTGCCGGCAGTGGCGTCGGGAAAAGTACTTTGCTTGGGATGATCGCGCGGAACTCGGCGGCCGATATCAATGTCATCGGTTTAATCGGCGAACGGGGACGGGAGGTTAAAGAATTTATAGAAAAGGACTTGGGACCGGAGGGCTTAGCCCGCTCGGTGGTGGTGGTCGCCACCTCCGACCAGCCGGCTCTGGTCCGGATCAAAGGCGCTTACACGGCGACGGCCATTGCCGAGTATTTCCGGGACCAAGGCGCCAATGTAATGCTGATGATGGATTCGGTGACCCGTTTTGCTTTAGCCCAACGGGAAGTGGGACTGGCTTCCGGGGAACCACCCGCCACCCGGGGTTATACTCCGTCGGTCTTTACACTCATCCCTAAACTGCTGGAACGTTCAGGCACTGCCGAACGGGGGAGTATTACCGCCCTTTACACCGTCTTGGTTGAGGGCGACGATATGAATGAGCCGGTGGCGGATACCGTCCGCGGTACTTTAGACGGGCACATCGTCCTTTCCCGGAGTTTAGCCCATGAGAACCATTACCCGGCGATAGATGTTCTAGCCAGCGTCAGCCGGCTAATGATCGACCTGGTTCCGGCCGAACATAATAGGGCGGCGGCGATCCTCCGCCAACTCCTCGCGATTTATAAGGCGAACGAAGATCTGATCAATATCGGGGCTTACGTAACCGGGAGCAACCCCCGGGTGGATCTGGCGCTCCGGATGTATCCCGCCATTCAGAAATTCCTTCGTCAAGAGATCCAAGAGCGGTATTCGCTGGCGGAAACCGTAGAGTTATTACAAACTTTGGTGGCGGAGGTCGACGAGAGTGTCCTTTAAGTTTCAACCCATCTTGAACCTACGGAAACACCACGAAGACAACTGCCGGACCCGTTTAAAGGAAGAACAGACCAAACTGCGGCAGATTGAAGGCGAATTGACCGTTATTGAAGCCACCAAGAAGCGGCAGGAGGCGGAAGCGGAACAACTAGCCATCGGCGCCGTAAAGATGGAATACCTGCTTTCCGGTAGTGAATACCTGGAGTATTTACGGCGGAAACGAGAAGAAACCAAAGCGCGCCGGGCCTGCCAGGAAGAAGTGGTTGAGCAGGCGCGGGTAATCCTGGTCCAAGCGCGGAAAGAAACAAAAGTCATGGAAAAACTGAAAGAAAAAAAGGCCCGGGAAGAAGTGGAAGCGGGCTTGCGTCAAGAACAGAAAAACCTGGATGAAATTGGGATTATCCAGATTTATCATAGTTAGAGGTGAAGATGATGTTGCGTTACATCGCCGGAATTTTAACCGCTTTCCTGTTTTTCGGTTCGGTTTTCGGCCTGTTATATATCTTAGACCAGTATAATTACATTGAGTTAAAGCCTGCGGTCTTATATACCCTTTCCACGATTCCGGGGTGGGAGGAAGTGGCCGAGGCCTATAAACTTGGCTTAGATAACATGGATGTTTTACAAGCAAGGGAAGCAGCATTGGCCGCGCGGGCTGAGGAGCTGGCCGCCGAAGCCAAAAAACTGGAAGAGGAGAAACAAGCCCTGGTCGAACAGGTAGTAGCTTTGGAAGAAAAAGAAGAATACCTGATGGTTCAGGAAAGGAAATTGGCGGAACAACAGTCGACGACCGTTACGAGCCAGCTACCGAATGAAAACGCCCGTGAAAGGTATGCCACAGCCGCCCGGCTTTTAGAAGCAATGAAACCCGAAGCGGCGGGGGAGAACTTGTTAAAAATGCCCTTTGAAATGGGAGTTGCCGTCCTTTCCCTCCTTGATTCCAGAAAGGCCGGGCGTATTTTAGAAACGATCCCCCCGGAACAAAGCTCCAAATATATGGCAAAGCTTTCCGGTCATTGATCAAATAAATCTCCTGTTATCAAGTTTTACTCCATAATTAACATAGGAACAAAGAAAAGCGGAAAGGAGGTGAAATTTTGCAAGTTGCCGCAGGTTTACTGGAAGGAACGGAGCAGATTCTGGCCGGCCAGGTGAACAAGGCCACCGGGGAGCGCAGGGGAAAAGGTGCGGATGATGGAGAAAAGACGGAAGCGGGAGCGTTTCAGACACTTCTTATGAGTGCGCTCGAACCCGCCGACGACGAAGGGAAAAATCCTTCGACCATCACCGATGAACTTGGAGCCCAACTCCTTCTCCTCTTTCCTCAGCTTGTCTCTGCTAACTTCAGTGGGGAACCCAACTCCGGAGGAGAAGAAGAGTCCTTGGCTATTTCTGGGAGTGATTTGGTTGTAACGGAGTTGTCCGGATTGGCGGTTCCACCTGCTGAAACCGGTGGAGCCATGGAAGTCAGGCAAAAGGCAGAGGGCACCGGAACCATAGAAGCCAACGAAGCAGCGGCCGCGGCCGAATGTATAGCTCCAGCGGCCACCGGAGAAACAGTAGAGGCAGGACCGATTGTCGTTCCGCAACCAACCGGCGAAGGCGCGTTTGGCAAAAGCTTGTCACCGTCCGTTCAAACTTTGGCAGCGGCAGAGCAGTCCGGTGCATTGACCGAGGGGAGGCTGTCCGTCGACGGGTCCCCTGTTCCGCAGCGGACTGAAGAACCCCCCGAGAGTCAAGCAGCACCACCGTCTACCGATGCTGTTCGGAATGAGCCCCCGGCTACGGTTGGGATGACCGGTTCCGACGGGATTTGGCCGGCGGAGACCGGCGTAACGAGCGGCCAGGAAAGAAGCGAAGAACTGCCTCTCATCCCTCAGGGCATCCCTGACGGGCGAACGGAGGAACTCCAAACCAGTCTGGGGATTAATGGGGAAGGTGTCAGGCGGCATTCTCAACCCTCTTCGCTGAATGGGAGACGCGCCTTTGCCGCGCAAGCCGATGACGAGCCGCTGCAGCAACAGCCGGCGTCCGCAATGAAGAACGCTGTACACCAAACCGGCGGGGACGCGGTGATTAAGACCCTTAACGAAACCGGAGAGGAGTTATCTGTTCCTAAAACCCGGCTGCGAACAGTACAAAGCGATGACCGGCAAGGGTCGAAGCTGTCGGAGACCATCATCAGTCCGGTTGATGGGAACAATTCTCCGGCTGAGCCGGCAGAGGAGATCCCAGTCGCCAGCCCGAAGGCAACCTCCATCCCGACGGGAGAGGAACTGAAAGCCCAGATTATTAGTAAGGCCAAGGTGATGGTGAAAAATGGTCTGACCAGGATCCAGATCCAGTTGGAACCGGCCGAATTGGGCAAATTAGAACTTTCCTTGGTTTTGGAGAGGGATTTGGTGGCGGCCCGGTTTGTCACCGCCAGCCAAGGTGTCCAGTCCCTAATTGAAGCTAACTTACCGGAACTCCGGACTTCTTTGGAGGAAGCCGGATTAAGAGTGGATCTTCTTCAGGTGGGAGTGGAAAGCGGAAATAACTCTCCGCTGCAACACGAGTCCACCACCGGTGGAGGGCAGTTTAAACGCTATTCCGGATGGGTTCCTTCCGCCGAGTATTATCATCCCGAGGAAGGGATTTTTGCCGATGAGGCTTGGCACGGTATGGTAAACCTAAGAGTCTAAGGAAAGGAGGGAGAAGATGATTACCCCTGTTACGAGTGGGAATGGGTCGCCGGGGTCGACGACTTCTACATCTAACATGTTAGGGAAAGATGCCTTTCTTCAGTTGCTCGTGACCGAACTTCGCTACCAGGATCCGCTGGATCCTTTAAAGGACCGGGATTTTATCGCCCAGATGGCCCAGTTTTCCACCCTTGAACAGATGCAAAACCTTTACCAAGTTGGTCAGTTGCAACAAGCGACCACTATGATTGGCCACCCGGTTTTAGCCCAAGAAATCGAGGATAGCGGCCAGCTTGCGCTGGTCTATGGCCGGGTTACCGGAGTGCGGAACTATGAAGGCCGGATTTACCTGATGCTGGACAGTAACCGCGAGATTCAAGCCGACCAGATCATTTCCGTCATGGACAATCAGGGTTTGGAACAATATCTGGAGTCGGTTTGTGGCCGGAAAGCGTATGTCCGGGTCTTTAACGAATACGGTGAGTTGGTTGCCATCAAAGAGATTTTAGTAACCGGTTACCGGCTGAAAGATGACGAACCGTATCTGATTTACCAGAATGGAGAAGCAGAAGAAGAGGTACCCCTCAAGGACATTTGGGGGTTTGCTTAGGGGGAAGGAAAATGACGGACCGAATCTTTCCACCAATCCCACCGGTGACGCAAGTTCCGCGGGTTACCCCGCAAGGGCGGCAACCGGCGGCTAAGACCGGAGCCAGCGGCGACTTTCAGAAGATCCTAGAAGCCAAACTTGCACCCGAACTCAAAATTTCCGCTCATGCCCAGAAGAGAATGGCGGAACGGGGGATCACCCTTTCCCCGCGGGATCTGGCCGGGATCCGGGAAGCAGTTGGCAAAGCCCAGGCCAAGGGGTGCCGCGAATCCTTGGTGGTCTTGGAGCAAGTAGCCTTGGTGGTCAGTGTGGAAAACCAAACCGTGATTACCGCGGTGGATGCCCGTAGTTTAAAAGAGAATGTCTTTACCAATATCGATAGCGCGGTTTTTGTCCAAAACAACTAGGCTGGACCTCCTTGAGGGAGCCGTGAGGTCCTCCAACCGACTGCGGAGGGCCGGACAAAACCCGCTTTCCTGAAGAAAAAGGAAGGATAGGAGGCAAGAACAAAATGATGCGTTCAATGTTTGCCGGAGTTTCCGGCTTGCGCAACCATCAGACGCGGATGGATGTGATCGGCAATAACATTGCCAATGTGAATACCATTGGTTACAAGACCAGCCGGGTAACCTTTGCGGATACCCTCTCCCAAACGATACGGGGGGCAACGGCGCCACAGAACAACCGGGGCGGGGTTAACCCGCAACAAGTTGGATTGGGGGTGACCCTCTCCAGTATTGACGTGATCCATACGCCCGGCAACCCCCAGTCCACCGGGGTCAATACCGACCTGGCCATCCAAGGGAACGGCTTTTTTGTCCTGAGCGATGGCAGCCAGGAATACTACACCCGGGCCGGTAACTTTAGCCGGGATCCTTCCGGCCGTTTGGTCTATAGCAACGGATTGCAGTTACAGGGTTGGATGCTCGATGATAATGGTCAGATCATTGGTGAATTAACGGGAATAACCCTTCCAATCAACAGTACGATTGCTCCGAAAAATACCGGAAATGTATATTTTAGCGGAAACCTACATCCTTCGGCTGACAATGACACTAACCCAACGGTGGTCAGCAGCAACATCGAGGTGGTCGACTCTTTGGGCCGGACCCATCTGATTGAAATTACGTTTACCCAATCTCCGGATCCGCTTTCACCTAGGGAATGGACTTGGGGAGCTATAGACTCCAACGGGACTACAATTGATTCAGGCAATCTGGAATTTGATGCGGTAGGTCAGATCACAGGAAATTCTACCTTCCCGATTACCTGGACCCCGAGCGGCGGCGCCAATACACTGAACTTTAATCTTGACTTCAGTCAATTAACTCAGTACGTCGCCGTCCAATCTTCTGTTGCCTACAATCAAGACGGTTACGAGATGGGTTATATGGACAGTTTTAAAATCGACAGTGCCGGGAAGGTTATCGGGATCTACAGCAACGGGCTGACCAAGGAGATCGCCCAGATTGCGGTGGCGAACTTCCCGAACCCCGCCGGTTTGGAGAAGATGGGCGAAACCATGTTCCGGAAGACCAGCAACTCCGGTACTGCCCAGTATAACATACCGGGAGTCGGCGGCAGCGGGACGATCTCTCCGGGCTCTTTAGAGATGTCCAACGTCGATCTATCCCAGGAGTTTACGGATATGATCGTGACCCAACGGGGGTTCCAGGCCAACTCGCGAATCATTACGACCTCCGATGAGATGCTCCAAGAACTGGTTAACCTGAAACGCTAAGGTAAGGAGAGGGTGAGGGGGATCTGTTTCTTCCCCCTCACCGCTACTGTATAGGTGGAAGGCGGGGATGGTCATGATTAAAGTTACCAGGTTTAACGGGGAGGAATTCTGGGTTAACCCCCACCTGATTGAGTTTATTGAAGAAACCCCGGATACCGTGATTTCACTGGTGACCGGGAAAAAAGTGGTCATCAAAGAGAAGGCGGCGGAGGTTGGTAAGAAGATTCTTGTTTACCGACGCCAATTGGGTGAAGGCGGCCGGGAATGGGTTCCAACAGAGAATCGAGGTGAGCAGTGATGGATCTGGCAACGGTAATCGGAATAACTGGTGGTATCATCTTGTTGCTGATCGGTTGTTCCGGCGGGAGTATCAGTGCTTTAAGGGGCTTTTTTGATATGAGTTCGATTTATATCACCGTCGGGGGTTCATTAGCGGCAATGTTAATTAACTTTCCCCTGGAACGGTTTTCCAAAGCTTTTAAGAGTTTGCGCTGGGTTTTCTTTACCAAGAGCTATTCGGGGGATGAAATCATCAATACCTTGGTGCGTTACGCGGAAAAAGCGCGACGGGAAGGTTTATTGGCCTTGGAAGATGAGATTGAATCCTCTTCGGATGAGTTTTTAAAGAAAGGGATTCAGTTGGTGGTGGACGGAACCGATCCGGAGCTGGTGAAGAATATTTTGGAGATTGAGATCGGTTTCCTTGAAGAAAGACATAACGAGAACAAAGCCTTTTGGGAGTCCTGGGGTGGGCTGGCGCCGTCGTTTGGTTTGACTGGTACCGTGATTGGCTTGATTAAAATGCTGGGTAGCTTGGATGATCCCAGTTCCATTGGGCCGGCCATGGCGGTGGCCCTCCTGACTACCTTATACGGGGCGGTTATGGCCTATCTAATCTTTAATCCGATTGCGGCCAAGTTAGGCATTCGAACTGATGAGGAGATCATGATCCGGCAGATCATGGTCGAAGGGATCCTTTCGGTCCAAGCCGGTGAAAACCCCCGGATTGTTGAGGAAAAACTAAAATCCTTCCTCCCGCCGGCTGAACGGCATAAAGTCCGGCGCGAACGGGCTGAGGGAGTGGCGGTCCATGTTTAAGAAAAAGTCGAAAGAGCGGCCCCCCGGTGCGCCCGCATGGATGACGACTTACTCGGATCTGGTCACCCAATTGTTGTGTTTTTTCGTAATGTTGTTTGCTTTATCTAGTATAAGCGAATCTAAATATGAACAAATTGCCGCATCTTTAAGGGCAGCCTTAAGCGGTTCGCCCAGTGTGTTGTCGGGCGGGCTCAATCCGATGGGGGATCCGCTGCCCTTTGAGATTTCCCCGAATATCAACGAAGAGTTTCGCGAGGTTTATGAAGAGATCGAAGCGATGCTCGCTGAAGAGGGGGTGGGAGTCGCGGTGGAGATCTACTCGGAAGAACGGGGAATGGTCATCAGTTTTAAGGAGAAGATCTTTTTTAACATCGGTTCGGCTGAACTGCTGCCCGAAGCCCGTAACCTGTTACTGCGGGTCGGTAAAATTCTGGCCGCTGACGACCATGATATCCGGGTCGAAGGACATACTTGTGATTTACCGATTCGGACCGCCTCCTTCCCATCCAACTGGGAACTTTCCACTTCCCGGGCGACGAATGTCACCCGTTTCCTCATCGATGAGGCAGGGATTGACCCCCGCCGGCTGGGGGCGACCGGATATGCCGAATTCCGGCCGATTGCCCCCAATAATTCTGAAGAAAACAGAGTGCGTAACCGGAGAGTCGATATCCTCTTACTCTCCCGGAATACATTTTAGGTGGGATCAGAATGGCAGAAAAAACCGGTAAAGCAAATCAAGTTATTATTACCATCACCGTTTGTCTTTTGATCTTCTTTGCGGCGGTCTTTGGCGCTACCATATTTTTTATTTATAAAATCATGCCGCAACAAAAAGAGACAATTGTAAAAGTTATGGCCGGGAATGAAGTCAAATATTTATTGCCCCTGGGTGAAGAGATTCTGGTTAATTTGGCGGATACGAACAAACAACGTTACGTACGGCTGAATTTCACCATTGTGCTGGATTCCGAAGAGACCCAACAAGAGGTCCAAAAGCGGATGGCCCAGGTCCGGGACCTTGTGATCAGCATCTGCCGGACTAAAAATTCTGAAGAATTACGGGGAAAAGAAGGAAATGATAAGCTTCGTAACGAAATACTTACTGCTATTAACGATATTTTACCAAAAGGAAAAGTAATCGATATCTTCTTCACCGATTTTATCGTGACATAACGGGGGTGGCGCATTGGCCGAGATTCTTACCCAAAATGAAATTGATGCTCTCTTGCAGGCGCTCTCATCCGGGGCCATTGATGCCGAATCGGTTAAGTCGGAAGACAAAAGTAAACGGGTACGTCCCTACGACTTTCGACGCCCCAGTAAGTTTGCGAAGGAACAAATCCGGACGATTGTTATGATCCATGAGAACTTTTCGCGTCTGTTAAGTTCCTCCTTATCGGCTTATTTACGGGCAATGGTTCAATCGGAGGTCGCCTCCGTCGACCAGTTAACTTACGAGGAGTTTATCAAATCGCTCCAAAATCCAACGGTGATTAACGTCTTATCCTTAAAACCCCTCGAAGGGAACATGGTCTTTGAGTTCGCCACGAATTTGGCTTTTGGCTTTATTGACCGGATGCTGGGTGGGCAAGGAGCCTACGATGGGATTATCCGGGAGCTGACAGAGATTGAGCAGATGGTGACGAAGCGGGTCGTGGTCCGGATGGCCGCCAGCATAAAGGAAGCCTGGAGTAATGTGATTAATTTGGAACCGGAGTACCAGGGGATGGAGACCAATCCGATGTTCACCCAAGTAATTACCCCGACCGAAATGGTGATCCTAGTGACTTTGGATGTCAAGATCGCTGAAGTGAGCGGCTTAATGAATGTCTGTTATCCTTATGTTCTCCTGGAACCGGTTTTAAACCGGCTAAGTTCCCAATACTGGTTCGCCAGCGCGAAAACGAGTTTTTCTACGGAAGCGACTGCTACCTTGAAAAACCGTCTTAAAGAAGCCATTCTTCCGGTGGAAGTGGAATTGGGGAAAACAACCATCAACGTCCGGGAGATGCTAGGTCTGGCCGTTGGCGATGTTATTAAACTGGACCAATCAATTAAAGAACCTTTATGTATAAAAGTGGGTAAAGAAGAAAAATATGTCGGTTTCCCCGGGATCTCCAACAACCGGATAGCGGTACAACTCTATGGGGTAAAGCAAAAAGGTGGTGAACACGATGGCAAATGAAATGTTGTCTCAAGAGGAAATTAATGCTTTATTAAAAGAAGACTTGGTGGAGTTATCTCCCTTGGAAAGGGATGCGTTAGGAGAGATTGGTAATATCGCCTTCGGCTCCGGTTCGACCGCGTTGTCCCTTCTCTTAAACCGCCGGGTTGAGCTCAATACCCCGACTGTTGAACTATCGGAGATGAGTGAACTAGTCAGGAAATATCCTACTCCTTGTATTGCGGCGGAGGTTGACTACCAGAAAGGCTTAAAGGGGACGAATCTTTTATTAATCCAGATGCGCGATGCAGCTGTGATTGCCGATTTGATGCTAGGGGGGGACGGCACTAAACCCAACATGCAACTGGGGGAAATGGAGCTGAGCGCGATTGGGGAAGCGATGAACCAAATGATTGGTAAAGCTTCCACCTCGATGTCGTCCCTTTTTGAACTTAGGGTCGAAATTGCCCCGCCGCGGACTCAGGTTCTGTCAATGCAGAATATCAAGGATTTTAGTAACCAGTTTATTCAGAACAATCTGGTGGTAGTCATCTATTTCCGCCTGGTCATTGAAGACTTGGTTGATAGCAAATTAATGCTGGTTATTCCTTACGCCTTTGCCCGGGAGATGGCAGCGACGTTAATTGATAAAAACCAACCGGTTCCCGGGGAAAATAAGAAGCCGGAAACACCGAAAGCAAGCGGGCCGGTAACCCGGGAAGAAACGAAACCTTCGGATTCCGGAGTGCGGCCAATCCAGTTTGGGGCCTTACATTCCTCCGCCCACCATGAAGAACCCAGTAACCTCAATTTGTTGCTGGATGTTCCCCTGGAGATCAGTGTCGAGCTTGGCAGTACCAAGATGCGGATCAAAGAAATTCTGGAACTGGGGATCGGTTCAGTAATCGAATTAGATCGGTTGGCTGGAGAATTAGTGGATATTCTGGTGAACGGGAAGCTAATAGCCAAAGGTGAAGTCGTCGTCATTGACGAAAACTTTGGTGTAAAGATTACCGATATTATTAGCCCGTTTGAAAGAGTAAACAATTTACAATAGGGGGGAAGTTTCGTGAAAAATCGTGTTTTAGTAGTAGACGATGCAGCATTTATGCGAATGATGATCAAAGACATTCTCAAAAAAGGCGGATATGAAGTGGTAGGGGAAGCAGAAGACGGTATCAAAGCGGTGGAAAAATTTAAAGAATTAAAACCGGATTTAGTGACCATGGATATTACCATGCCGGAAATGGATGGGATCACAGCTGTTAGGGAGATTAAAAAGATTGATCCAAATGCGGTAATTATCATGTGTAGCGCTATGGGACAACAAGCAATGGTAATCGATGCGATCCAAGCCGGAGCAAAGGACTTTGTGGTCAAACCTTTCCAACCCGATCGGGTATTAGAGGCTGTCAAGAAAGTTATCCAATGATTACCTGCCTTTATCTTTTACTACCCGGATTTTTTATGCCCCTACCCGAGATGGGTGTCGGTGAAAAAGTCCTTCCAATGGAGAATCTCACCCCGGCTCAGGATTTTACCTATCTACAGTTGCTCTTTTATCTGTTTTGCTTTGTTGTCGTGCTCTTTTTAGCTTTTCGGGTAAGCCGTTGGCTTGGGGGAAAGGTTGGCGGCCGTTCCGGCCATCATCTGCGCTTGGTCGAAACCCTCTATTTAGGGCCCAATCGCAGCCTTCATCTGATCCTTGTCGGTCAGCAGTTGTTCTTAGTTGCATCGGCCGAGCGCAGTATAACCTTACTTGAAGAGATTAAAGATGTGGATCTCATTATGAAGCTGCAGGAGCAATTTGCCTTACCACCGACCGGACCTGGAAGCACCGGAGCGAAAAATTTCGCTGAGCATTTGAAAAGATTATTGGAAGGCGGGGCAACCCAAAAAGAAGCAACGGCCAGTCCGGAAAAGCTTAATTCCGCACAGAGAATAGAGGAGAGGTTAATGAAATTTCGTACCCATCGAGGGCAAAAGACGGATGAATAAACAGCGTATCCTGATTGGAATAGTGTTAGGGTTGATGGTGACCCTATGTTACGCAGAGGTCAGTTTAGGACAGCCGGTCCTTCCCCAAATTGAAATTGGCTGGAACAATACAAGTGATCCGGAACAGGTCGCGGCCAGTCTCCGGATTTTAGCTTTAATTACTATTCTTTCATTGGCGCCGGCAATCCTCATCATGACGACGGCATTTACCCGGATTGTGGTGGTGCTTTCCTTTACCCGGAGTGCCATTGGCCTACAGCAATCCCCACCAAATCAGGTGATTATCGGGCTCGCCCTTTTTCTGACTTTTTACATCATGGCGCCGACCTGGAACGAGGTGCGACAAAATGCTTTGACCCCCTTTTTGGCGGGGGAAATCACCATGGAGGAAGCTTTAACGGCCGCTGAACAACCGGTGAAGCGATTTATGGGGAAATATGCCCGGAATGAAGATCTGCGTTTGTTTATGAGAATCGGGGAGATGACAACCAGACCGGCCAACTATGAAGAGATCCCTTTACATATTATTGCGCCGGCTTTCATCATCAGCGAATTAAAAACCGCTTTCATGATGGGCTTTATCTTATACATCCCCTTTCTGGTGGTTGATATGATCGTTGCGAGCACATTGATGTCCATGGGGATGCTCATGCTCCCACCAATCATGATTTCCATGCCCTTCAAAATTTTACTCTTCGTTCTGGTGGACGGATGGAATTTAGTGGTGAAAAGCATTTTAACCGGTTATTGAGCAGGTGGTGGTGATGAGCGGTGAATGATGTGACAGTGGTGGCGATAATTCGACAAGGGGTTACAACTGTGCTTACCGTAGCCGGACCGATGCTGGGGGTAGGGATGATCATCGGGTTGCTGGTCAGTATCTTTCAGGCCACAACCCAGATTCAGGAACAAACCTTGACATTTATCCCGAAATTATTGGCTGTTTTTTTTACTTTGGTCCTCTGCGGCCCGTGGATGCTAAGAGTCTTGGTGGATTTTACTACCGAACTCTTTTCTTATCTTAGCCAATTAAGCGGATGGTGAAGGCTGAGTGGATTTGGCAACTTGGACGGAGATGAAACTAACCCTGTTTATGTTGGTCTTCTTCCGGAATATCGGACTTTTAATTACAGCTCCGCTTTTCCAAAGCCGGAACTTGCCGCCGATGGTCCGGGTCAGTATTGCGCTCTTCTTATCTTTTCTTTTCACCCCTTTACTTGAACCTTTACCGGTGCGGTCAGTCTCTTTTGGCCTCTTTGCCTTTAGCTTGCTTCAGGAGTTGGCTTTGGGTTTACTTATGGGGTATATCCTTTTCTTAACCTTTGCCGGATTACAACTGGCCGGTCAGTTAGTGGATTTACCCATGGGTTTTTCCATGGTCAATGTTCTGGATCCCCAGACAGGGGGACAAATGCCGATCATCGGTCAACTTTATTTTATCATTGCGCTTTGGATCTTTATCTTAGTTAAAGGGGATCACATTCTGCTCACGGTGTTAGCCCAAAGTTTCCGGTTGTTGCCGGTGGGAGGGGAAATTCTCTTCGCCAAGGGTTTGCCTTATATGATCAAGGCCTTCGGTAACCTATTTTTACTTGCGGTCCAAGTAGCCCTTCCGATTTTTGGGGTTTTGTTCCTCACCGATATGGGCTTGGGCGTTCTGGCGAAATTGGTGCCCCAGATCAACGTCTTTTTCCTTGGCTTTCCACTTAAAATCTTTTTAGGGCTTTTCTTGTTGATCCTGTCCTTGCCCGTCTTATTACGGTGGTTGGCCGTAAGTTATTCTGGAAACGGGAGTGTTTGGTCTGAGTTACTGCGTTTTCTTAAAACCCTTCGGTAACGAAGATGGACCGGGCGCTAATCTTCCTTTCCGCTGGGACTTGCAGTTTTTTGCCGATGAGGAGAAAACGGAAGAAGCAACTCCGCGTAAGCTGCAACAGGCAAGAAGAAGAGGACAGGTGCCCCGGAGCGCCGAACTGAGCACCGTAGTGACCCTCCTTGCCGGTTTTCTGGTGTTAAAGGCAGGCGGTTCCTATTTATTACGTGAATTATATTCCTATTTTCGATATAGCCTCGCCAGTGACCGTTTAAATACCTATCTGGATGAAATTAGTTTAGCCAATCTCTTTAATCATACCGTCCTTACGGTGGCGACAATTTTTCTCCCGGTCGGCTTGGCCATCTTGGTGGCGGGGGTAATGGTTAATTACCTGCAAACCGGAGGGGTCTTCAGCCTCGAGCCGCTCAAGGTGAAGCTGGACCGGATCAACCCGCTGGCGGGCTTAAAAAGGATGTTTTCACCCCAAAAGTGGGTTGATTTGCTGAAAGCCCTCTTTAAAATTGGCGGCGTGCTCCTTATCATCTGGAACACCTTTAAAGGGCAAGTTTTTCCATTGGCGGAGACGAATGTGCTTTATCCCCCTTTGCCCTTGGCCGGGATGATTTGGCAATTGATGTTTACCATCGTGTTACGGATTGTTTTATTACTCTTGGCCTTAGCGATTTTTGATTTTTATTACCAACGTTTCCAGTATAGAAAAAGCTTAAGAATGACGAAGAAAGAAGTACAGGATGAATTTAAGCAAACCGAAGGGGATCCCAGGATCAAAAGCCGGATCCGGCAAAAGCAGCGGCAACTGGCCATGCGGCGGATGATGCAGGATGTGCCCAAGGCTGATGTAGTCATCACCAACCCCACCCATTTGGCCATCGCCCTTAAATATGAAGCGGAGAAGATGGCAGCCCCGAAAGTCTTGGCGAAAGGAGAAGGTTATGTTGCCGCCAAGATTAAGGAGGTCGCCACCGAGCACCGGATCCCCTTGGTCGAGAATAAACCCCTGGCCCAAACCCTCTACCGGACCGTAGAGATCGGTGAGTTGATCCCGCCCCACCTTTACCAGGCGGTGGCGGAAGTTCTAGCCTTTGTCTACAAGTTACGGCAAAAACGTTGAAAATTATTGAAAGAATCATATCATAAAATGTATAATTTAAATGGTGAATAGAATGCCAGATCAAGCAGGACAAAGAAGTTTAATATCACGAATGGCCTTCAGCGGGGAAATCATCGTTGTTGTGATCTTGGTGCTCATTTTAACGATGTTTTTTATCCCTTTACCCTCTTTTATCCTGGATCTCTTGTTTACGGTCAACATTGCCCTCTCCTTTTTGGTTTTAATGTTGACGATGAATGTCCGGAAGGCGTTGGAATTTTCCGTTTTTCCTTCCCTCCTATTAGTAACGACCCTTTTCCGGTTGGCCTTAAATGTCTCTTCGACCCGTTCGATTTTGTTAAATGGTTATGCCGGAAAAGTGATCGCCGCCTTCGGGGGTTTTGTGGCCGGGAGCAATCCGGTAGTCGGCTTTATTATCTTTATTATCTTAACCCTGATTAATTTTCTGGTGATTACCAAAGGCTCCGAACGGGTGGCTGAAGTGGCAGCCAGGTTCACCTTGGACGCGATGCCTGGTAAACAGAAGAGTATAGATGCGGACTTGAACGCCGGGATGATCACCGAGGAGCAAGCCCGGGCCCGTCGCCGCGAGATCGAACGGGAAGCCGATTTTTACGGTTCCATGGACGGCGCCAGTAAGTTTGTGAAAGGCGATGCCATTGCCGGTTTGATTATCACCGTGATTAACCTGCTTGGCGGCGGAATTATCGGTATGTGGCAACGGGGCCTGGATCTGATGACTGCCCTGCAGGAATATGCCCTTTTGACGGTGGGAGATGGCCTGGTTGCTCAGGTGCCGGCGCTCCTGATATCAACCGCAACCGGTATTTTGGTGACCAGGTCGGCTTCGGAGGAGAATCTGGGGGCGGATTTATCCGGTCAGTTACTGAATTATCCCCGGATCTTGCTGATGACGGCGTTGGTGCTAGGCCTTTTTGGTCTGGTGCCGGGGTTGCCGACCATTCCATTCCTCCTGATCGCCCTCCTGATGTGGTGGTTGTCTTCGGTCCTCCGCCGGGAAGGGCAAAAACAGCTTGAATCGGTGGTGGAACAAGAAGGCGCGGTTCAGGAACAAACAGCCTACAAACCGGAGAATGTCCTTCCTTTGTTGGCGGTTGACCCCATGGAGGTTGAGATCGGTTACAGCCTGATTCCATTGGTTGATAAAAGCCAAGGAGGAGACCTTTTTGAACGGGTCAGCTTGATCCGGCGCCAAGTAGCCTTGGAACTGGGGATTATTTTACCGGCGATCCGGATCCGCGATAATATGCAATTATCCCCCAACCAGTACGTTATTAAAATTAAAGGGGTTGAAGTCGCCAGCGGTGAACTGATGACCCATTCTTTCCTGGCGATGGATGCCGGCGCTGTCACTGAAAAGGTGACGGGGATCCCCACCAAAGAACCGGCTTTTGGTCTGCCGGCCTTGTGGATCTCCGCCGACCAACGGGAACAGGCGGAAATGTTCGGCTATACGGTGGTTGATTGCCCTTCTGTTTTAGCAACCCTCCTCACGGAGATTATCCGCAACTATGCATACGATTTGTTAGGACGGCAGGAAGTCCAAGCTATGCTGGACTTTTTGAAAAACGATTATCCAGTGGTCGTTGATGAATTAGTCCCGAACCTAATGACGATCGGTGAGGTTCAGAAAGTCTTTGCTCAACTGTTGAAAGAGGGCATTCCTTTGCGCAATTTGGTGACCATCCTGGAAACGCTGGCCGATTACGCGCCGATGACTAAAGATCTGAATTTACTCACCGATTACGTCCGGGTGGCTTTAAAACGGCAAATCTCAAAGATGTTGGCGGGGGAGGATGGAAAGATTCAGGTCTTGACCATTTCGCCCCAGGCGGAAGAGAGAATCCTCCAAGCCCAGGAAAACGGAGGAGAACCTTTATCCCCGGCTTGGTTAAACCGGTTCTACGCTTCTCTGAATCAACAGATTCGCCCGATCATTCAGGAAGGACGTACCCCGGTTTTATTGGTCGCTCCGGCGATCCGCCGTTATGTCCGGAGCATAACGGAGCGGGTATCGCCGAAGATCTTTGTCGTTTCTTATCAGGAAATAATACCGGAGATGGAAGTTCACTCCTTAGGAATGGTAGGTGCTGGTGAATGAGGGTAAAAAGATTTGTGGCCGATACGGCGCAACAAGCCATTGCCCGTGTCAAAAGGGATTTGGGTGATGACGCTATTATTTTACATTCGCGCCCCTATAAAGAGGGGGGCTTTTTAGGCTTATTCGCGAAAAAAAGATACGAAGTCCTGGCGGCGGTGGATAATAAAGAGACCGTACGGGTGATGGCCCCCGACAAGGGACAAAAGGTCGACGAGAAACAACGGCAATTGTTCCGGAACGAACAGGCGGTTATCCTTCCGGAACTGGAAAAAGTAAAAAAAGAATTATCAGAGATCCGGATGGCGATCGCCGGGGTGAGCCAGCAAGTACGCACCCCGGCGTCAGCGGAGTCGCCATCGGCGGAGCCCGCCGCGGAACCACGTCCAGCCGCCACCCCGGTGACACCATCGAAAAAAGAATGGCAGGAGGTATTGATCCAAACCTGTCCGATCCGGTTAAGCAGCCGCCCGACGGTGGTGGCTTTGGTTGGTCCGACCGGGGTCGGGAAAACCACGACCATTGCGAAATTGGCGGCAAATTTTGCCTTGTTTGAGGGGAAATCGGTTGGTTTGATTACCATCGACACCTACCGGATTGCGGCGGTAGAACAATTAAAAACCTATTCCGAAATCATAAACTTGCCGATTGAAGTGGTATACACAGCGGCCGATTTTAAACGGGCTTTGCAGAATTTAGCCAATAAACAGCTGATTCTGATTGATACGGCCGGCCGTAGCCAAAAGAACAAACAGCAAATCAGGGAGTTAAAACATTTCTTTAATGGCCGTCCCCTCAATGAAACACATTTGGTCTTAAGCGCCAATACCAAACTGGAGGATCTGTTAGAAACAGCCGATTCCTTTAAGGAACTGAATGTAAACCGGTTAATCTTCACAAAACTGGATGAAACCAATAGTCTCAGTAATGTGGTGGAAGTGGCCGAACGGTTGCAGATTCCCTTATCTTACGTCACAACCGGTCAGAGTGTGCCTGAGGATATAGAAGTTGCAACCTTTGAAGTAATTAAGAGGTATGCGGGTAAGGAGATCGTAAATGCGTGATCAAGCTGAACGTCTAAGAGAACTGGTTAATAGCCAGACTCATAAGGTCCTTTCCCATAAAGCGCGCATCATCGCTGTTACTAGTGGTAAAGGCGGAGTAGGCAAAACCAATTTATCCGTCAATCTTTCCATTTGCCTGGCTAAACTGGGTAAAAAAGTGACCTTAATCGATACGGATTTGGGTTTGGCGAATATCGACTTAATGCTGGGGATGATCCCCCAATATCATCTCGGCCACTTTTTCTCAGGTGAGCAGGAATTAGCCGATGTGGTGATGGAAGGCCCGGCCGGGGTTAAGGTGATCGCCGGCGGTTCCGGTCTGCAGGAACTGGCCGACATTAGCCCTTGGCAGTTGGAAAGCTGTATCAACAGCTTAAATACTTTAGAAGAAGATAATGATTTTATCATTCTTGACACCGGCGCCGGAATTTCCAATAAAGTAATCCGGTTTTTACTGGCCGCGGAAGAAATCATTGTGGTCACCGTTCCGGAACCCACTTCCATTGCCGACGCTTACGGAGTCATCAAGATTATTACCAAAGAGAACCCCAAAGCCAAGATTTATATCGCGGTGAACATGGTGCGTAGTGAAGAAGAAGGCGGACAAGTGATTGAGCGATTGAGCATGGTGGCGGAGAAGTTTTTACATTTTCCGTTGGAATCCTTGGGGTGTATATTTTACGATAGTAATGTACCGAAAGCGGTCAAACAGCAACAACCTTTCTATCTTGCTCACCCCAACTCCAAGGCTTCCCAGAGTGTGATGAGAATGGCCCAACGGTTACTCCACTTACCGGAACAGCCATCGGAAGGGTTTGCCCAATTTTTCCGGAAATTGTTCTCCAAATAGTCGCCCGCGACCAAGAAATATTAGCCGCCGGAGAAGACCAAGCGGTCCCGGCTGAAATCTCAATTTCCAAAGATATTTGCTTGAGTACGGATCGAAAAGACGGGAGGTCTTTGCTGAACGATCCCAGGAGGTGAAAGCGATGGACGTTTCTCAGTATCTTAATGTGTTTATGGGTGAATGTCAGGAACATTTACAGACTCTCAACCAGTCATTACTGGCGCTGGAACAGGAACCGAACAATATGGATATTTTGAATTCCATCTTCCGGGCTGCCCATACGTTAAAGGGCGCCTCTGCCACCATGGGGTTCAATAAAATGTCCAATGTTACGCATGCGCTGGAAGATGTTTTAAGTCTCCTTCGCCAGAACGAGTTACAGGTCTCCGCCGAACTGGTGAATGTTTTATTTGAGGCCCTCGACTTATTGGAAGTGCTCGCCCAAGGCATCGCTGAAGGCCGGGAAGAAGACGTGGAGATTGCCGGCGTCATTCAGAGTTTACAGAAGTTCAGCAGTAAAAACCAGGACCAGGAAGGTAAGGCCGAACCCGGACCGCAAAAGGAACGCCGGAAAAACCTCCAGTTACGGTATTTGCCTGCGGAGATTGAACAGATTAAAAAAGCGGTCGAGGAAGGTCTCACCCTTAACCATCTCCATGTCTACTTGCAGGAAGAATGCCTTCTCAAAGGGGCCCGCGCTTTTATGATCTTACGGGAGTTGGAAGCTCACGGCGAGATCGTGCGGACGATCCCCACTTCCAAGGAACTGGAAGACGAGCATTTTGAGAATGATTTTATCATCGGGATCTTGAGTAAGAAACCCTTGGATTTTCTGGTGCGCTTTTTAGAAAAAATGCTGGATGTGGCCAAAGTTGAGGGTGAAATTCTTAATCCCGAAACCCTTCTGGTGGAGCGGAGAGGGGTTGAGACGAAAACCAGCCCCGATCAGGACCACCAAAAGACGAGTCTGGTCAAAGCTCCTTCCAATGTCTCCCCCACAGTCCGTGTGGATATCCGTAAGCTGGATGATTTAATGAATCTCGTGGGTGAACTGGTGATCACCCGGTCCCGTTTGGAGCAGTTGAGTTCGGAGAAGAAGGACCAGGTTTTGGCGGAAACCGTGGAACAGCTTTCCCGTTTGACCATGGATCTACGGGATCAGGTACTGAAAACAAGGATGGTTCCGGTCGATCATGTTTTCTCCCGTTTCCCCCGTTTAGTGCGGGATTTAGCCAAAGAGACCGGGAAAGAAGTCCAGTTGCATATCTCCGGGGCGGAAACCGAGTTAGACCGGACAGTTATTGATGAGATTGCCGATCCGTTGGTTCATATCATCAGAAACAGTGTGGACCATGGGATTGAAAAACCGGATGAACGGAAGGCCGCCGGGAAACCCGTGCCGGGGATTATTGAGCTCAACGCCTACCAGGCCGGTAATAACGTGATCATCGAAGTTACCGATGACGGCGCCGGCCTTAATCTGGAGAAAATTAAGGCCAAAGCCCTGGAACGGGGGATTGTCACCAACGAGGTCCTGGAGAACATGGCGGAGGAAGAGGTAATGAACTTGATCTTCCTGCCTGGGTTCTCCACTTCCCAGCAGGTGACGGATATTTCCGGCCGGGGTGTGGGGATGGACGTGGTGAAAACCAAGATCACTAATCTTGGTGGGATTGTTCAACTGCATAGCCAGGAAGGGGAAGGAACGAAGATCACGATTCGACTGCCTTTGACGTTGGCGATTATTCAAACCCTCATTGTTCAACTGGGGAACGACGTCTTTGCGATTCCATCAACCTTGATCGACCAAACGATCAGCGTCGACAAGAAGGATATAAAATTGCTGCGTAACCGGGAGGTTACCTTCCACCGGGGAGAAGTGCTCCCCTTAGTCCGGCTGCAGGAATTTTTGGAAGTAGCCGAAGCGAAAAATTCCATGCTGGATGAGTTGGATGTGGTGGTGGTCAGCAACGGAGAACGCCGGGTTGGTTTTGTCGTCGATACGCTCCTGCGCCAGCAGGATGTGGTCATTAAGTCCCTGGGGACATACTTGGGGAATATCCCCGGAATTGCCGGGGCGACCATCTTAGGTAACGGGAAGATCGCTTTGATCTTAGACCTTCGTTCCGTAGCTTAATTAAGGAGGGGGAAGATAAAATGAAAGAAAAGAAAGAGAAGCAAGAGGAGACCACCCAGATTATCGTTTTTAAGCTCGGCGAAGAAGAGTTCGGGGTTAATATTTTACAGGTACGGGAGATCGAAAAACTGGACCAAGGGATTACCAGGGTGCCCCGGGCCCCTCATTTTGTTGAAGGGATTATCAATTTGCGCGGGGAGATTATTCCCATTGTTGACCTTAGAGCCCGTTTTGGGTTAACCTTACCGGAATTAGGCTACAATTCCCGGGTGATCATTGTCGAAGTGGGTGAAGCCCTGGTGGGTATGCTGGTGGATGCGGTGGAAGAAGTTTTACGGGTACCGGTTTCAGCGATCGAACCGGCGCCGGCAATTACCAAAGGGGTGGATTCATATTTTCTGTCTGGCGTGGCGAAGCTGGAAGACCGCTTAATAGTGTTGCTTAATTTAGAGCGCACACTCAGTCCGGAGGAGGAGAAAGAATTAAGCGAAGCGGAACTGGGGTGATGAGAAATGATCCATAATTTGACTCCTTTGCAACTTGATGCCATCCGTGAAGTGGGTAATATCGGAGCCGGCCATGCCGCCACTGTCCTTTCCCAGCTCTTAAACCAGAAAGTGTCGATGTCCGTTCCTGAGGTTAATATTCTACCATTGGCGGAAGCCTGTGATGTGGTGGGGGGGCCGGAACAACCGATGGTCGGTGTTTACTTACGGGTTTTTGGTGGAGCGCCCAGTAAGATTCTTTATCTTTTCCCGGAGGATAAAGCTCTTTTCCTGGCCGGATTACTCATTAATGACCAAGAAAAATGCCGCAATCTTTTGGGAGAACTAGAAGTTTCAGCGCTGAAAGAGATTGGGAATATTCTCACCGGCGCCTACGTCTACGCCTTTTCCAATTTTACCGGAATTGATATGTTATCGTCTGTACCGGCGCTGGCCTTTGATATGGTTGGTGCGATTATAAATACAGTCCTCGCCGATCTGGGGGAAATGGGCGATTATGCTTTAATTATTAAGACACAATTGTCGGCTTGCGATGAGAGTGTTGACGGTCATTTCTTTTTAGTCCCGGATCCCGGCTCTTTGGCTACGATCTTAGCAGCGTTGGGAGTGAAGGATGGATGTCAGAAACGATCCGGGTCGGAATGTCCCAATTAGTGGTCGCCGAAGCGCCGACGATCCTTGTCACTTTAGGATTGGGTTCCTGTGTCGCCGTTTGTATTTATGATTATCTTTTAAAGGTGGGCGGAATGGCCCATGTTATGCTTCCCGACAGTTCCCTCTCCAATGATGTTACGAACCGGGGAAAGTTCGCCGATACCGCCGTCGTCGATTTGGTTAGCGCCTTGCAAAAGAAGGGAACTGCAAAAGAAAGAATGGTGGTGAAGATTGCCGGCGGGGCCCAGATGTTTTCTTACCAAGGAATCGACAATCAAATCCAGATCGGAGTAAGAAATGTTAAGGCCGTGGAGGAAAATCTTGCCCGGTTAGGGTTGACTATCACCAGCCGTAGTGTCGGCGGAAATCTGGGCCGTTCTGTTTTTATGGATTTATCCACTGGTGATGTTAGAGTTAAGATGTTGAACTCCCCCGAAATCATTTTATAAGAGGAATTTTTATAGAGGATGTCGAAGAAGAAAACGATCCAATAAAGGAAGTATATACCTTAAAGGGGGAAGGGTATATAATGATCACCAAAGGGCGGGAAGCGCAACTGTGGAAAGATTACCGTCAGGGAGGTTCGGAGGCCGCCCGTGAGCAATTGATTGTGGGGTACTCTCCCCTTGTTAAATATGTGGCTGGTCGGGTGGCAATTGGTCTCCCGCCTAATGTGGAGTTTGATGATTTGGTGAGTTACGGCATCTTTGGTTTGATTGATGCCATTGACAAGTTTGAGCCGGAACGAGGGATTAAATTTGAAACATATGCGATCGCCCGGATTCGGGGGGCAATCATGGACGGTTTGCGCAATAACGACTGGGTGCCCCGTTCGGTAAGGCAGAAAGCGAAAGATTTGGAAAAGGTCTGTACTGACCTGGAAAACCGGTTAGGAAGATACGCCACGGATCAGGAGATCAGCGCCTCCTTAAATGTTTCTCTGGAAGAATTTTACCGGTTACTGAATGAAGTTAGTTGTACCACTTTGAGTTCTTTGGATGAATTATGGTTGACGAAAAATCCCGAAGATGATAATGTCCGAGTTTTGGATTTGATTGAAAACGAAGACAGCTCGGATCCGGAAAAATTAGTCGAGATCGAAGAGTTAAAAGCGGCACTGGCGAAAGCCATTGATGCCCTCTCCGAGCGGGAGAGATTAGTGATCACCCTTTATTATTATGAAGGCTTGACTCTGAAAGAAATTGGCGAAACCCTGAATATTTCCGAATCCCGAGTTTCGCAGATCCATACAAAAGCAATCTTTCGCTTAAAGGGAAGGCTGACCCGCTGGCGTAGTGCGATTGGAGTTTTATAACGGAGGGGTGTTTTAGTTGGGTTTGGAACAAATTAAAGTTGATGTAACCTCCGATCAAATGCAAGCTTATTTACAATTACAACCACCACCGGAGGGAACAGCTTGGCCTACCTATGAAGAAGTACTTGCGAAATTAAGAGAAGAAGGAGTCGTTTTTGGCCTTAAGGAGGAAGTAATCCGTCGTTTACTCGAAGAAAAATCATCGAAATTAACCTTGGTTGCGGAAGGACTCTACCCGATAAATGGCGAGGACGCCAGTCTGAAGTTTTTCTTTGAAACAAACCGCATCCGGCTGCTGCCGAAAGAGTTGGAGAACGGCCGGGTCGACCACCGGGAATTGTCTTTGGTCCAGAATGTGCAGAAAGGCCAAGCATTGGTCGAAAAGAAACCGGCGACGCCCGGTGTGGCCGGGAAAAATGTCCGGGGCGAAGAAGTGAAAGCCGTCCCCGGGAAGGACGTCAATATTATTCTGGGGAAGAATGTGGTCTGGGAGAAAAATCAGGTGATCGCTACTTGTGACGGAGAGCCTACCAAAACCGGGAACAAAGTCTCCGTCCAGGTAGTGCATGAGATCAGGGATAATGTAGGCTACCGGACCGGGAACATTGATTTTGTCGGTTCCGTCCACATCCGGGGCGATGTGGAGAACGGCTTTACCGTGAAAGCCGGCGGTGATGTTGTGATCACCGGTAATGTGGAGGGCGGCATCATTGAAGCCGAGGGTAACATCACCATTAACGGTGGGATTATCGGGCAGGATAAATCGAAGATTAAATGCAACGGTGATCTCTACGCCCGTTACATTGACCATGCCCAAGTCGATGTGGAAGGCGAAATTAGAGTCCGGGACGCAATTATGCACAGTGTGGTTAACTCGGGGCAGAAAATAATCTTGGGCACGAAAAAAGGCATGATTATGGGAGGCGTTGTCCGGGCGGCCGATTTGATCGATGTCCAGTTCTTAGGTTCGAAAATGGGCACCCAGACCGAAGTGGAAGTGGGGATTAACCCCGGATTCCGCCGGGAGCTTAATGAGATTGAGAAAAGGTTGCCGGCCCTGGAGAAAGAATTGGATATGGTCGAAAAAGCGCTCAACATTCTGAACCGGCAGGAGGAACTCTCCCCAAAACGGGAAGAACAGAAGGCAAAATTGATCCGGACCTCCTTTGTGCTTAAGGCGGAGAAGCGGAAACTGGAAACACGCCGGGATGAGATCCTAACCCTGATCAACGAACGTCAGTTGGAACGGGGTTGTATTAAAGTGCGTCAGACAATTTATCCGGGGGTTAGGGTGATCATTGGGAAAGCTGTCCGGATCTTCAAGGACGATTTCAATTTTGCCATGTTGACATATAATGAAGGAGAAATTTCGATTCAACCATACCGCTAAGGGGGGATAAAGGATGATCGGACCCTTAGACACTCAAGTATTGGTCAATCGAACTTTAGAGGTACAAAGAATCCAAGGTAATGCCAACCAAATCAAGGAAGATGAGGACCAAAACCAGAAGGAGCGGCTGGATAACCAAATACGAACCGAAGCCCAAAGAGTGCAACGGAAAAGCGAAACGGTGCAAGGACGCATCCAGGAACAGGGGAAGCGTCGGGAAGAGCATCCCCCGCAAAACAGAGAAGGAAAACCAAAAGTAATGGTGGCAAAAGAAAAAAGATCCAGAACCAATCCGAACGAATGGCGCGGACGTTTTATCGATCTTGAGCTCTAGCGAAAAGAGGGATTATTTCTTGCAAGGCTGGTACATCTTTATTCTCCTTGTCTTGCTCGTTTTTGGTTTTTGGGAGCGTAAAAAATACGGGCGAAAACTGTCTGAGCTAACTTCCCGTCTTACTCAGGTTGAAGAGTTGTTGTTAGAAGTCTGCGCCCTAGTTGAGGAAGGACAAACCGCCAATGAACCCTCTTCCCCTGCCGCCTTTGAAGAAAAGAAGGGTGAAGAAGGGGGAGAGGCAAATCGTGAAACCATAGCGCAGGCCCCGCCGTCCAGTGCTCCCGCTCAAGAGAAAAAAAGGGTGGCGCCGCCAGAACAACCGCCGTCACCTCCTCCCCAAACAGGGTTGACGGAGCTACCAAATAAGGATGGCAAGAAGGATAAAAAGCTAAAGATCATCCGGGAAAACCTTCCCGAATGGAATCAACAGATCATCGAATTATGGCAGCAAGGATTGCCCGTGCCGGAGATTGCTCGTCAAACCGGAAAAGGCCAAGGCGAAGTCCAATTAATTGTTGAACTTTATTGTAAAGAGAGACCGCAAAGCTAGGAGAGGAGACAAAGGTCTCTTCGTTTTATTTCTCTCTCATGAAAAAACAGGATAAATATTTCAGATCAAGCAGGGAACTGATTAGCTTTGTGGAACATCTATTTTTTAGGTAATACATGAGAGCTGGCCTTAGGGCTTTGAATGAATAGGGGGAGCATTATGCTTCAGTTTGAAGTAACAAATCAACAGTTTGCTTCGATCAAAGTTATCGGTGTTGGCGGTGGGGGAACGAATGCGGTGAACCGCATGATCGAAGCGGGTTTACAAGGGGTAGAATTTATCGCCATCAATACGGACGGACAAGCCCTGCTCCGCTCGAAAGCAGATGTTAGATTGCGAATTGGAGACCAATTAACCAAGGGATTAGGCGCCGGCGCCAACCCCGAGATTGGACGGCAGGCCGCGGAGGAAAGTAGGGAAGAGATCAAAAGCGTTCTGGAGAACGCGGATATGGTCTTCATCACGGCCGGGATGGGGGGAGGCACCGGAACCGGAGCGGCCCCGATCATCGCGCAGATGGCCAAAGAAGCCGGTGCTTTAACCGTCGGTGTGGTTACCAAACCTTTCAATTTTGAAGGGAAAGTCCGGATGGCCCAGGCGGAAGAGGGGGTTAAAGCCCTGGAGGAAAGGGTGGACACCTTAATCACCATCCCCAACGAACGGCTTTTTCAGATTGTCGATAAAAAGACCTCCTTCATTGAGGCCTTTAGATTTGCCGATGATGTGTTGCGCCAAGGGGTACAAGGGATCTCCGATTTGATTACCATTACCGGCTTGATTAATGTGGATTTTGCCGACGTAAAAACGATTATGAATAATGCCGGTTCCGCCCTGATGGGGATCGGGGTAGCCCGGGGCGATAACAGAGCGGCGGAGGCGGCGAAAACAGCGGTTTCTTCCCCTCTTTTGGAAACTTCCATCGCCGGCGCCAAGGGGATTTTGCTTAACGTAACCGGCAGTTCCGATCTGGGCCTCTTTGAAATCAATGAAGCCGCCTCCATAATTACCGAGGCGGCCGATCCCGACGCCAATATAAATTTCGGGGCGGTGATCGATGATAAACAAGGGGACGAGATCCGGATCACCGTGATCGCCACCGGTTTCCGTCAGAAAAAGCAACGTTTGGGTTTGGAAGAGTTGGAATTAAAATCGCTGGTGGACGGTGAAGAGTTGGAGATACCTTCCTTCCTTTGGAAAAAAGGAAAACGCGGCTAGAACCGAACGTTTTTTGTTCAAATTAAAATATTTTAGCAAAATGGCCTGAACAGGCCATTTTGTGCTTTATAGGAGAAAACGGCGGTTTTCGGGATTTTTCGGGAAAGACCATCCATTAAAAATGGTCCGAAAAAGAGGTTGGACAGTATAAATTGTTCAAACGAAAACTGTGGTCAAAAAAGGATTGCGGGCTTCCGATCGGTAGATTAAGAACAGAAAGAAGGTGGGTCGATGCGGGAAGTTTACATTGATGACTGGCTCTTTGGATCTTTAATTAGCTTACTCATGAATTATTTGCTGCTCTGGGCAACCGGCCGGATCCTGAAGAAAAAACAAGCCCGGTGGCGTCTGTTTTTGGCCGCCTTCTTGGGTGGGGTCTATTATTTTTTCCTTTGCTACCGGTTGGCGATCGGATTAGTCAGCAAGATGGAGGTTTTGGCCTTTATCGGGACCGGCCTTCTGATGATCGGGCTTGCCCTTCCTCTCCGGTCCATCCATGATTTTCTGCGCACCGTCGGCCTTTTTGTTTTGCTCCTTGTGCTTACTTCGGGGATAACCTATTTTCTGCTCTATCCGCCCTTTTTTGCCCGTCCGGTGGCCTATAGTCCATGGCAGGTTGTTTTCATCAACGTCCTTTCTTTATTGATCGTTACCGAAGCGGGGTGGGGATTGGTCCACCAACTGTTGATGGAGAAAGAATGTCTCTTTTCCCTTCGGCTCAGCGTAAATGGGGTCACCAAGGAGTTCTCGGCTTTACTGGATACCGGGAATACCCTAGTCGACCCGTTGACGAAGGAACCGGTCCTCGTGGCCGAAGCGGATCTTTTCCGGGAAGTCCTGCCCCGGGAGATTCTTACTTTAAGCCAACTCTTGGCCCAAGGGGGTTTCCCCGATAATAAAGCCCTCGATCTTAATCCGGAGTGGGCGGCCCGGATTCGCTTCATCAGTTATACAAGTGTCGGGAAGAAAAGGGGTTTTCTCTTGGGCTTTCGCCCCGATGAAGTCTGTTTAATGCAGAAAGAACCGAAAAGACTGCCACCGGTGGTGATCGGTCTTTATCCGTTGACTGCTTTGAGTCGGGCCGGCAATTACCAAGCTCTCTTACCTGCTTCGATCCTGAACGGCGTTTATTAGCTCGTCGCTACGCAGATGGTTTCAGCGTTATTCTGAAATTAAAGGAGGAGTCGGCCGTGGTGGGGATAAACTGGTGGCGAATCCGGTTAGGAATTAAAATCCAAATTGTCCGGATTCTGCAAAAACTTACTCTATACCCCAAGGTCATTTATTATATCGGTGGTAGTGATGCCCTTCCTCCTCCGCTCAGTAGCGAAGAGGAAGGTTATCTGCTGGAAAAATTGAAAACCGGTGATCCGGCGATCCGGGGGCTTTTGATTGAGCATAATCTCCGGTTGGTGGTATATATTGCCCGGAAATTCGAGAATACCGGGATCGGGATTGAGGATTTGGTTTCCATCGGCGCCATTGGCTTAATTAAAGCCGTGAACACTTTCGATCCGGACAAAAAAATCAAGTTGGCGACCTATGCCTCCCGTTGCATTGAAAATGAAATCTTGATGTATCTGCGCCGGAACAGTAAAATCCGCTCGGAAGTTTCCTTTGATGAACCCCTCAATGTGGACTGGGATGGGAATGAATTGCTCCTTTCCGATGTTTTAGGAACCGATAATGATGTGGCCTATAAGCAGTTGGAGGAGGAGGTTGACAAAGACTTGCTGGCCTCGGCCATGGCGATGTTATCCCGGCGCGAACGGTCCATTGTGGAGCTTCGCTTTGGGTTAAAAGACGGGGTGGAGAAGACCCAAAAGGAAGTGGCTGATTATTTAGGGATTTCCCAGTCTTACATCTCCCGGTTAGAAAAAAGGATTATCAAAAAATTACAAAAAGAGATCAGAAAAATGGGTTAAGCCATAAAACAAAGGAGGAATTCCGGACAGGAAGAAGAAGTAACTTATACTATGCTAGTTTCACCAAAGCCCACCTTCTTCCTCCGGTTTATTTTTTTTGTGATGGGCGGAAGAAAAGAGGCTATCTAAAGGTATGACAGTTGATCGAGATCCGGTACTTTAGGAGGAAACTGATGATGAATATTGCCAATCTACTGTCTTTAAGTCGGCTTCTTTTAGCCCCATTGATCCTGGTCTTTTTCTCCCGTAAAAACCTCTTCGGTGTAATTGTGGTTTGGACGCTGGCGGCGCTCACCGATTTCCTGGACGGACGGATGGCGCGTAAACTGGGAGAAATTAGCGAGCTGGGGAAGATCCTGGATCCGGTGGCTGATAAGATGACCCTTTGCTTCTCCTTTATCTCACTGATGATCTGGTATGACTTACCGCTTTGGCTTGGGGCGATCTATATAACGAAAGAAATTTTCCAGTTGATTGGCGGTTTATTTTTCCTGAAGACCAGACAGAAGGTAATCCCCAGTAATTATTGGGGAAAAGCCAGCACCTTTATTTTTTTTGTCGGCCTTTTTCTTTACTGCTTAAATCCCCAAATTGGGGTGGTCGTCCTCTCCGTAGGCTTAATCCTTTCCCTGATTGCTTTTTACACTTATTCCCGGAAGATGTTGAGAAAGAATGAGGCTTAAATTATCTTGAGATCAGATTGACCGCGAAAGTTAAAAATTTCCCTTTCCGTAAAACTGGCCTTGGGCCATTTTCTTTTTTGATCCGGGCATAATAAGCTCATGCTTTGACAAGGAGGAAGCATGATGTTGTTATCCCTGATCTTAGTCTCGATCCTGCCGGGTGTCTTATGGCTTAGCTATTTTTACCGGAAAGATCGATACGAGCCGGAACCCAAAAAAGTTATTGCCCGGGTCTTTTTCGGCGGAATGCTGATGGTGATTCCCGCCGGAGCGCTGGAACTGATCGGCAAAGATGGCCTAGCCGCAGCCAGGTCCACCGGGGATTTGGGGTTAATCTTTTTTTATGCCTTCTTTTTTATTGGATTGATTGAAGAAGGACTCAAGTTTCTGCTCCTGGTGTTGGCGGTTGATTACCGTAAAGATATGAACGAACCGGTGGATGGGATTATTTACGGAATTACGGTGGGTTTGGGTTTTGCTGCCCTGGAAAACCTGCTTTATACCGAACCCATGGGTTTTCAGGTAGGCCTTTGGCGGGCGGTGGTCACTTGTCTTGCCCATGCCACCTTTTCCGGCTGGGGCGGTTATTTTTTAACCGCCGGTTTGCCCAAGCTCCCAGTGGTCCAGCGTTTCCTAACCGGTCTGGGCGTAGCCTTTTTTTGGCATGGCTTGTATGACTTTCTAATCTTTCTGGCTACGCCGTTTTTCACCGGCGCTTCGCTCATGCTCACAGGATTTTTAGTTTATCGCTTGCTCCGCAAAATCCGGGAACTGGAGGACTTATCGCCCTTTGCCAATTAAGTTTGTCCCCGCCCGCCCGGGAAAGGCTGAATCCCTTTCCGTTCCTGAGGAAAGTCTGGTATAATTAATGCAAGAATTTAGTTTAGTTTGAGGTGAAAGCAATGGCCGGACATTCCAAATGGTCAACGATTAAACGGAAAAAGGAGAAGACCGATGCCCAGAAGGCGAAGGCCTTTACCAAGATCACGCGGGAGATAATTGTGGCGACCAGAGCGGGCGGGGGTGACCCGGACGCTAATTTCCAATTGCGGTTGGCGGTCCAAAAGGCCAAAGCGATCAATATGCCCAACGAGAACATTAACCGGGCAATCAAGCGGGGCTTAGGTTCCAGTGAGGCCGAAGATTATGAGGAGATTATCTATGAAGGATACGGCCCCGCCGGGGTGGCCTTTTTAGTCCAGACCCTATCGGATAACCGCAACCGGACCGCCAGCGAGATGCGGTATATTTTCTCCCGCAACAACGGCAGTCTAGGGGAGACCGGTTGTGTGGCCTGGTTGTTTGACCAAAAAGGAGTCATTACCCTTCTGAAGGAGAAAGTGGATCTGGATGAAGAAAAATTATTCGAATTGGTGTTGGAAGCCGGAGCCGAAGACCTCCGGGCTGAAGAGGATTATTACGAGATCATCACCGGTCCTACCGAATTGGAAGCCGTACGCAACCATTTAGAAGGAAAAGTGATCATTGAGGAGGCTGAGTTAGCCTTTCTGCCCAAGAATACGGTGACGGTAAGCGGCGCCGATGCCGAAAATTTGGTCAAGTTGGTGGAAGCCCTGGAGGATCATGATGATGTCCAAAATGTCTATACCAATTTTGAGCTGGACGAGGAGTGAACGGGTATAAACCGGACCATTTTTGGGTAATTTATCCCAAAATGGAAATGGGAGCGATCGCCGATGAAAAAGGTGGGTCCCGTTCTATTCCTGGCTTTACTTTTCGGGGGGGCGGGCCTTCTGGCGCAGAACGGGAAACTTTCCCCCATCATCAGTCGTGTCCTAACGCGGGAAGAGGTAACCGTTGAACTCATCACATCATATACAGAATGCCAACATGAAGAGGGGGTCACTGCGAAGTACCCCCAAAAAAAATGGGCTGACGTCTTGGAATAACACTCCCGGGACGGGTGGGTGATTGCCAGTTTTGCGGCGGAACGAGTTGAACTGCGGAAAAAGGTGGCGGATCTTTGCCGGGACTGTCGGGAGCAAGAGTTCATTGGGATTTACGGTCAAGAGATCGGAGTGTACGCCGGGAGTCCGGACCAACCGGGCCCTTTGAAACAAGTCATTCCGGTAGATATAGGGCGGCTCCCCCCGGCTGAAATCGAAGATCTCCGGACGGGGATCATCTGCAACCAACCGCAAGATAAATGGCGTATTTTAGAAGGATATCAAAATTAGTCCAGCCTAAAAAGCCTGGAGGATGGACTCCTCCAGGCGACTTGGGTGATGGACCGACCTTCACGCCGGCTAACAAGGATCCCGACAAGGGCGGTAAACGGTTCACCCTTTCCTCAGCACCCCGGTTAACCTTTGTTCGAACCCATTCCCTACCGGTTGAAGATCCCGTCTTACCATTTTACTTCCCCTCTAGGGCAAGAAAAGGGTTCTGCACTCGGCCGCAACGACTCCACCTTAGCGGGGATAAGATCAAATCGTTGGGACCTTCGCGCCGACCGGTTAAGGTAAGGATAAACATTAACCAATACCCCAACCGCTCTTTGCTCGACCTCCTTCCACCGGTGTCGGCCGCTTCCGACGGGGTAAAATTCAGTCTTCGTTCAGCCGGCCATCTACCATCTTTATTCTATCCGGTTTTGCATAAAATATCCCTGCGGAGGAAAATCGGCGGTGGCGAAGAAAAATAGGGGAAGGGATCGTATAAAAAAATTTACTTTGGGAGGAAATACTTAAAGATAGTAGAATAATCTTAACGTTATGTGATTTTTTTGCGCAATTCGAGGAGGGTTTGTTTTGAAGAGTTATAC
>JAAYHY010000076.1 GCA_012735135.1 Bacillota bacterium
AGGGTTTTTTTGAAAAGCATCTCACAGGTTATGGTCATACTTATAACCGCTAATCTTTTCAATCTCCTTTATTCTCCTTGCCATCGAAGGATGGGTCTGGAACCCTTCATCCAATTTGTTTAACTTCGTAGCCGTATGGTTTAACCGCGCCAGCTTAAGTAAGGCCGTGATCATTACCTCCGGTTTAATCCCAATTTCAAGAGCAAATTCATCCGCCTTTTTCTCTTGCTTTCGATAATATCTTAACAACCCTAGGGAGATATATAAAATAAAGGGCACTAAGATAATGGCTAAGCCTAAATATGTATTAATCTCCTTTCCGGTATAATTTTCGTACCACTCCATCAGGAATCCCACAAGATAAACTTCGCATAAACCCCCAACGATATACAACAAACGTTTGAACAGATGTTTATGCTTTAAGTGTCCCACTTCATGGGCGATGATTGCTTCAATTTCATTGGGTTCCGCGTTTTCCAGATAATAGTCACTGATAAAAACCTTCGGTTTGACTAACCCTGTCACCAACGCATTGGCAAGCTTTTTTTCCTTTGTCGGCCATTGATATAACTTCGGTCTTTTAATTCCCGCTTGATCAAAGAGCCCATTAAGGAGTGGACTCAGTCTTTCATCTTCCAAATTCACGGCTTTTAATAATTTCGGATAGAAAACCGGTAGGATGAGGTTAAAAAGGAAAATCATAATTATTGGCATGGCAACCGTGATAATATTCTTCATTGCCCCGCTCTTCAAATTGATAATATCAATAAGAAAAGAGATATTTCCGATAATTCCTACCGGTACCAGGATAAATAAAATGGTTAAGGCAATATCCCTAATCTGGCTGAACAAAGATTCTGTTGTTCCTCTAATCCGCTTATATGTTTTATTGATGATCAATAATTGTCCAACATTAACGATCATCAAAAAGACAAACGGAGCAAGGATCATAAAGATAATACGCCCAGGTTTCCCAAAACGAGCGAAATATTTCACGACCAAAAACTCTAAGGGTACGATCGTGATAATCTGCAGAATCATCAAAAAGTATTGATTGTAGATTCGCAATTTATTCATCGCTTCTTCTGCGGATTCCGTTTCGCGGTAAACTTTTAATACAGACCGTTTAACCAAAATTTCCGCGCCATAGTTTATCAAAATTAACAGCAGTATTAATGTGAACCTTAACCAATTGGGCATCGTAAATATAACGAAATCAAGAATTTTATCCACTTCTATCCTCCCTTTATATTCCCGATATTTTTATTCTATAACTTATTATTGTCAACATGGCAACCCCTTTCAAAAATACGCGAAGAAATTCACTGGAGCAAGTAAATATAGTCTAAACTGCCACCCCATAATCCTTTATCAAGGAAGGAGCAGAATTCTCCTGCAAAAAGGAGTTCCTAACCCCTTATTTTTATTGCTTAGCTACAGTTATATTACGCCGGAATCCCTTTGCCATTTCTTTCATCTGCCAAAAGTGGTTAATTTATGATATTATATAGTATATTTGCTTTATTTTAATCCTGGAGGGAGTGATTGCTTTGTGGACCGAAATATTTAATTATTCCATTTTCCATAATACCCTGAGGGATTATTTAATCACCTTGGCGATCTTTTTAGGCGGCGCCGTTTTTCTAAGCTTCTTTAAAAAAATCCTCCTCGCTAAATTCCGCCGTTGGGCGGAGAGAACAGAGAAAGGTTTTTTCGCCTCTATTATTAAAAATGGCGAGCAAAACCTCCTACCCCTTGCCTATGTAGGCCTGTTTTACCTTAGTGTGTACCATTTAAGCCTTTCACCGCTGTGGCTGAAAATCATTAACAGCCTCTCCCTCACTTTATTGGTGATCTTCAGCGTCCGCTATTTACTGGCTTTACTCAGCCGCGGTCTTGAATATTATCTGATCCATCACGAAATGGATGCAAATAAAAAATATGTTTTCCGGATCATCTTAAAAATCCTTCAACTATTGGTTTGGACTTTAGCTTTAATTATTCTCCTTGATAACTTGGGTGTCCAAATCTCCGCTCTGGTCGCCGGACTTGGGATCGGCGGTATTGCCGTCGCCCTGGCCGCCCAGGTTCTCCTCAGCGATTTATTCAGTTATTTTACCATTTATTTTGACCGCCCCTTCGAAGTCGGTGATTATATCGTCATCGATTCCTTTTCCGGAACTGTAGAGAATATCGGACTGAAAACCACCCGCATTCGGAGCCTCACCGGCGAAGAATTGATCTTTTCCAATACCGATTTAACCAGTTCCCGCCTGCGCAATTACAAGCGGATGAGTCGCCGGCGCATCTCCTTTACCATCGGGGTGAGTTACCAAACTGAGGCCGCCCAGGTCAAAGAGATCCCCCAAATTCTTGCCAATATCATCAAAAGCATCCCCGATACGGAGCTAAACCGGGCCCACTTTAGCTCATTCGGAGAGTACAGCCTCCGTTTCGATGTTGTCTACTATGTCCTCTCCAGAGACTATATTAAATACATGGATATCCAAGAACAGATTAACTTGAAGATCATCGACGAATTCAGCAAACGGGGGATCAAGTTCGCCTATCCCACCCAAACCCTGTACTTGCGGAATGGTTGATCAGAAAAGTCCGGCGGGTTCATCCCGGCCGGACTTTTTTGGTCCAGGTCAAACATTAAAGCGGAAAAGGGTGACATCCCCGTCTTTCATTACGTAATCCTTCCCTTCCAGACGGACCAAGCCTTTTTCCTTGGCGGCTGTATAGGAGCCGCAGCGGATCAGATCCTCGTAGGCGACAATCTCCGCCCGGATAAACCCCCGTTCAAAGTCGCTATGGATCTTCCCGGCGGCCTGGGGCGCCTTAGTCCCCTCTGTAATGGTCCAGGCCCTGACCTCCTTGGGACCGGCGGTGAGGAAACTAATCAAACCCAACAGTTTATATCCGGCTTTAATCAACCGGTCCAACCCGGATTCCTTCAGCCCTAAATCGGCAAGGAAGATTTGCTTATCTTCCTCATCCAGTTGGGCAATCTCTTCTTCAATGGCCGCGCAGATCACCACCACCTCCGCGCCCTCCCGCTCCGCTATGTTTTGGAGGGTGGCGACCCAAGGATTATTCTTTACTCCGTCAGTTAAATCTTGCTCCGAAATATTAGCCGCATAAATCACTGGTTTCTGCGTCAATAAAAAGAGTTCCTTCACTAACTCCTGCTCATCTTCATCGAAGGATAAGGCGCGCACGGGCAACCCTTCGGCCAGCCCTTTTTGGATCCGGGTATATAAATCCAAGGCGGCCAGGATTTTTTTATCGCCGGACTTCGCCAGATTCCGGGTTTTTTCAATCCGTTTTTCCATCGTCTCCAGGTCGGCCAGGATCAGTTCTAAATTAATGATCTCTACATCCCGGGCGGGATCAATCGCTCCTTCCACATGGACGATATTATCTTCGGCAAAACAGCGCACCACATGGAGAATGGCATCCACTTCCCGGATATGGGAGAGAAATTTATTCCCCAAACCTTCTCCCTGGCTAGCCCCTTTAACCAAACCGGCGATATCGACAAATTCGACGGTAGCGGGCGTCACTTTCTCCGGCTGATACATCTCGGCCAGGCGCGTCAACCGTTCATCAGGCACCGCCACTACCCCTAAATTCGGTTCAATGGTGCAAAATGGATAGTTGGCGCATTCGGCCCCGGCTTTGGTGATCGCGTTAAATAAGGTGCTTTTTCCGACATTCGGCAACCCGACAATTCCGATCTTCATTCCGGTCTTCCCTTCCCTGTATACTGCTGACTATCAAAGAGGGTAAATACATTTTCTCCAAACATTACTTAATCATAGCAAAAAGTAGGTCATTAATCAACCAACCGTCTGCCCCAAAAAAATCTAAAATTTTTTTTGCAAAAACTGTTGCATTTTGATTACGTCTATGGTAATATTAAGGTACGTTCTTCAGTAATGAAGGATTTCAATATTGAAGAACGGAGAGCGTTTCAGACGTAAGGGCCCTACGGCTGAAGGAGCTCGCCTCCCTCTTGACCACGCCGGCAGTCAGAGGAAGTGTTCCAATTAGTTCCCTAATAGTTAACATACACTTTGCTTTCGCCACCGTTTAGGGTGGCTCTTTTCTTGCCCTTTTTCCGTTGCGCTTCCCTTTCGTACCCAAGTCCCCAGTAAACCCTTTCCCCTCATACTTTTGTCTTTATTGCGAAAAATAACTAGCGGATCCTACAATATAATCCTTACACACAGGAGTAAATGATGAGCCCGTTTCGAATCGATCTCCATGTCCATACCCGGGAAACCAGCTTTTGCGGACGCACCGAAGGCCGCTTAGTCGCCGACTTATATAAAAAAGCCGGTTACGACGGAATTGTCATCACCGACCATTATAACAAGGGATTCTTTCGGAAATTACCCAAAGGTTTAACCTGGTCGGAAAAGATCGACCATTTCCTCCGGGGTTACCGTAACGCGCGAGAAGAAGGAGAAAAAATCGGCCTCACTGTTTTGCTGGGCATAGAACTCAAATTTTTCGATTCGCCACAGGAGTTTTTAATCTACGGTCTAGACGAAGCTTTTTTGAAAAAATACCCTGAATTATACAGAATGGGGATTAGAAAATTCCGTGAATTTAGCAAACAGCTCCCCCCGCACGAAGAAATCCTCATTTACCAAGCCCATCCCTTTCGACCGGGATTAACCCCCGCTCCTTTGGAGCTGATTGACGGGATTGAGATTTATAACGGTAATCCGCGGCAAAATTCCAGAAATCATTTGGCTCTTGCTTTTGCCCGCCGGAATAATCTGAAGATGATCTCCGGATCAGATTTCCATCGTCACCCCGATTTAGCCCGTGGCGGAGTGATTCTCCCCACCGCCGTCAAAGATAGTCATGAGCTGGTCCGGGTCTTAAAAAACAGTGATGAGATCCGGCTGATCACAAACGCCTATACCCCTTTCTCCTTGCTTCTCCTCGCCTCCGGCTTCGTCAATCTGGTTAAAAAACTCACCAAATTCCGGTTCAAATAAAAGTAGCGGTTTGATCAGGAGCCAGCATACAACTGAAGGTAGCTTCACAAGTCTTTTTCTCCCCAATATAGCAACAACCTTTAAACTTACTGGCCCGCGCCCGTAAGCGCAGCAGTTCAACCTCAATCCGTAATTGATCACCGGCCAAGGCCGGGGTACGAAACCGGACATGCTCAATATTGGAGAAATACGCCAGTTGGCCTTTGTTCTTCTCGGAGTTTAAAATCAAAAAGGCAGCTGTTTGGGCCATCGCTTCCACTTGTAGTACTCCTTGCATCGGATAAAGGCCGCCGTAATATTCTTGGGAAAAAACTTCGTTGACCGTAATATTTTTAATTGCCACCACCCTTTTCCCTTCCTCCACCTCAAGGACACGGTCAATGAGTAAAAAAGGAAAACGGTGGGGTAACACTTTTTTAATCTCTGTAATATCCAGCAAAGGTTTTCTCTCCTTTCTCGAAAAATGGGATCACATTCTCGTTTTATTTTATTACTTGTTCTTGATACCAGGTACTAATTCCTTTATTTTTTTTTAAAATCTGTTGAAACTTTCTGCCCGCTTCAAAATTCCTTCCCTTTAGCGATCAGACCAGATCAATTTGGTTAATTTTTTTTACCCCTCTTTTCATTTACCATTCCAAGTCGTAAAATAAGATCATTCAAAGACAAAGGTCGTAAGAGCATGTTTGATCTAAACAATAAAACAGTTTCGGTTTTTAAAGGATTGGATCAACTCTGGCAAGTCTATCAGGGGTTGGATGAGGAAATTACGATCTTTAAAGAAACAGCCGGGATCGATTGCCCTAAATTTTGTAAGAAATGTAGCGCAACATCCGCCCGGAATATTGAAGTTTCCGTTTTTGAAGTCCTCCCTCTAGCCCTCACCCTTTGGCAAAAAGGTGAGGCCAAAGAGTGGCTGGATAAACTTGATACCCTTGAGGACGGGGCTCCTTGCGTGTTGTTTAATAATGATCCCGCCAAAATTAGCGGCTGTTCCGCCTATCTATGGCGGCCGCTCCTTTGCCGTCTCTTCGGTTTTTCGGCCTGTTTGGATAAGAACGGCAACCCTTTAGTGGTTTTATGCAAAGAATTAAAGAAGCAAGCGCCCGGGGTGGAAACACGGGTACAAAAGCTGGTGGACGCCGGACTGAAAATTCCGGTCAATTCCTATTATGCCCAGAAAACAGCCAATCTCCATCCCTATCTTGGCCAAAGCCGTTACCCCATTAATGAAGCGCTGAAAAAGGCCTTGGCATATGTGGGTTTGAAGTTGGCCTATTTATGCGAGGACCATACCCCCCACGATTCGCCCCCGCAAGGTTCTCCACTGGGAAAACCGGCCTAGTTCCTCCCCAGCTCTGTCGCCTGGATTACCAAGAAATCTTTTTTAACCCGCCAAGTTTATTCTTGGCGGGTTTTGTAGTATATCCATGAGAAGAACAACAAGTATAAAGAATATTAGTTTGAAATCCGATATTATAAATGTTGAATGATGTCGATTTATAACTTTATTTATTACTATTTTTGTCTGTTTTTATATATAACGTTTTCCCGATGACCAATGACTAAATTGATCAATTATCAGATTTATAACTTTGGAGGTGTCGCGCTTGGCCAGAACAGATAATACTATGGATATTTTGAATCTACAATTCACCGGTTCCGAGGCGGAGAAACAACATATCATTTTTTCCGTTGGTGATGAAGAGTTTGGTTTGGATGTGCTCCGGGTTCAAGAAATTATTCGTTATGTTGAACCCACCAAAATACCCCACGCTCCCGCGTTTGTGGAAGGGGTTATTAATTTCCGCGGTGAGATTATCCCAGTCATCAACTTACGGAGGAGATTCTCCCTCCAAAGCGTATCGGATCATGACTTCAGTGTCATCATCGTCATAGAAACAAATGGTAAAACCTTTGGGCTTACTGTCGATCAGGTTTCCGACATCCTTAGCATTCCCGATGATAAAATCCAACCGGCCCCCGAGTTCTCCGCCCGTGCCGGAACAGAATACCTTAAGGCCATGGGTAAACTGGGTAACCGTTTGATCCTCATTCTTGATTTAGACAAGATTATTTCCCTGAATTACCAGAAAGAGCTGGAAGAAGCAATCGAAGCATCACTACCCTCCATTTCTTAGAAAATGACTTCGACGTTTGTCGACCTATCCGGTTTTGAATTTTCCTCACCCTGCTCAAGCTGGTGGAAGCCGGTGTGGGCAACTACTTTGAAAATACTCTCGTTGGCTCCTCGTCACGCGTCGCTCGTATGAAAAGGGGATGATTACCATAACGGACCGGGAGAATAATTTTATCGATGAAGAACTCTTGTCGGCTTTCATTACTGAAACCCGTGAACAGGTTGAAAGATTGGTCCTGATCCTTTTGCAAATCGAACAGAACCTCGACGGACAGGCGGAGTTTATCGACGAAATGTTTCGCCTTGCCCATAATATCAAAGGATCCTCAGGGGTCATCGGACTGACTGAATTGACGGAAGTCATGCATGAAATTGAGAACCTCTTTTCTGCTGTCCGTAACGGTCAGTATTATTTGGATAATCAGGCGATCGACCTATTAATTGCTTTTACCGATGAATTCAGCTCCTATCTTGAGAAAGATATAACAGCCATTTCTTTCGATGGTGAAAAATGGTTGAAACAATTGCAAAGTCTGGCACAGAAGAAGGCCTCCCCGGGGCATACGGAACAACCCACCTCGGCTTTGGTCTTAAACCCGGAAGAAAAAGCGCAAGTCAGTTCCTGGCAGCAGGAAGGAAAAAAGGTTTATGAAATTGAGATCTCCTTCACCCCCGAAGCAAAGGTACGGAGCGCCTCCGTATTTATTTTTCTCCGCTTTATCCGTAATTACGGAATAGTTTTGAAGACCGCTCCCGCGGAAGAAACCATCCATAATGAAAATTACTCCACCTTCAAAATGATATTACTGACCGAAAAACAATTAAGCGCAGAGGAGCGAGATACGATCGGCACCTACCCCATTAACGAAGGGGTTAACAAGATAAACATCCAGGAATGGGAGGCTAACAAAGACAACCACCCGAACAATCTTCACCAGAATAATGGAGAGCACGACAATCAATTGGCCAACCACACCATCCGTGTCGGAGCCGAACGGATCGACAAGGTCATTAACCAATTAGGCGAATTAATGACCATAAAAACAAACCTCTTCCATCTCTATAAAAATGGCTACGAGGGAAAATCAACTTGGGAAAACTTCTCCCGTATCCTGCAAGAACTGGACCAGACAGTCTCCAAACTCCAAATGAGCGCCATGGATCTCAGAATGATCCCCGTACGGCAACTCTTCACCCGTTTTCCCAAGATCGTCCGGGACATCGCAAAACAACTGGGAAAAAGAGTGGAACTGCATTTTGTGGGCGCCGATACGGAGATCGATAAGCAGATGGGAGAAGCGTTGATAGATGCCTTAACCCACCTGCTCCGTAACGCCGTCGACCATGGGCTTGAAGATGTGGCAGAGCGCCAAGCCCTAGGCAAGGATCCAACAGGCCATATCACGCTGAGCGCCCGGCAAGAAGGAAGCTATATTGTCATCGGCGTAACCGATGACGGCCGTGGTCTTAACTTGGAAAAGATCCGGAAAAAAGCCATTGCCAACGGATTAATCTCGGAAAGCAATAATCTCAGTCCGGAAGAGATCATCCGCCTTATCTTTTTGCCCGGTTTTTCCACCGTTGACCAAGTTAGCGAACTTTCCGGACGCGGTGTTGGTATGGATGTTGTGACAACCAACCTCAAAAAACTCCAGGGCGATATCGATGTGCAAACCGAACCGGGTAAAGGGACCACTTTCATGCTGAAAGTCCCGCTCACTTTAGCCATTATCCAGTCGTTTATGGTTAAAGTCGGAGGACAAATCTTCGGCATCCCGGTGACGGACGTGGTACAAAGTATTGTTATCAAGGAAGAGGAGATTCATAGCATCGGCACCCAAAAAATCTATTATCGTTACCCCGAAACCATCCCTTTGGTGGATTTAGGTGAGTATTTCCGTTTTCCCTTTCCACAAAACCAAAACCGAATCCCCGTTGTGATTATTAATTGCGGGCGGAGTCATGCCGGGTTCGTCGTTGAAGAGCTGATCGGAATCGAGGATATCACGATCAAACCCATTAATAAAGCCATGGGTGAACATAGCCAAATTGCCGGGGCTGCTCTTATCGGCAACGGCAAAATCGGACTCATCCTTAATCATCAGCAAATTGCCCAGCAAGCGCTGAAAGTCCAATAATCCTTGAACGTGGAGGATTATCCATGCTAAAACCAAGCATTCCACCCCCCACCGAGCAGCAAATTCAAGAAATTTGCCGGATTATCAACGAAACGTTGGGCTTTAAATATACTTCGCAAAAGAAATATCTTATTGAGAACCGGCTCAACAAACACCTCCTCCAACTTGGCCTTGATAATTACCAAGCGTATTTAACCCTTCTTCAGCAAAATCCTTTAGAACGTGATATCCTCTGTGAACTACTAACCACCAATGTCACTTATTTTTTTCGCGAACAAGCCCAATTTGAATATTTGGCCAAAACTTTACTGCCAACTCTCGCCCATGAAAAAAAGGAACGGGACAAGATCCGGTGCTGGTCGGCCGGATGTTCATCCGGAGAAGAAGCCTATAGTATTGCCATTACTTGCCGCGAAGTGCTGGGAACCAAATGGGATATCAAAGTTTTAGCCACCGACATCAGCACAAAACATTTATATATCGGGAGGAAAGGTATTTTCCCGGCGGAAACGGGAAAATCTGTTCCAAATAAATGGCGCCTAAAATATTTCCGGTCCTGTGAAGCCGGCAATCAATATTTCCAGGTCCGTCCCGAACTAAGAAGAGATGTCATTTTCCGCTTGGCCAACCTCTTAGATGTTAATTCCCTGCCCTCCAATATCCGCGTTGACTTTATCTTCTGTCGTAATGTCTTTATCTATCTGTCCAATGAGGCGCGCGCGCAAGCCCTCGATCATTTTTATCAGCGTTTAAACAACGGTGGTCATCTCTTTCTTGGTCATTCTGAAACAATTAATACCGTTCAAGATCAACGTTGGGTCCCGCTAGGAAAATCAATATATCGAAAAAGGTAGGTAAACCATGGAGAAGTATATGCCACCATACCGGGTTCTCGTCATCGATGATTCTGCTTTTATCCGTCAGTTCCTCAAAGAAATCATAAACGATACTGAAGATTTAAGGGTGGTCGCGACCGCCGCCGATCCGCTAAAAGCGGTTGAAGTTCTGAAAAAGACAGAAGTGGATGTGATTACGCTTGATGTGGAAATGCCACACATGGACGGGTTGGAATTTTTGCGCTATCTGATGAAATTCCGCCCTCTACCGGTGGTAATGATCAGTTCCTGGACCCAGGAGAACAGTGAGATCGCCATCCAGGCGCTCTCCCTGGGCGCCGTTGATGTCGTCGCGAAACCCACCTTAGGGATCCAGAGCGGAATGAATGAACGGAAGGAAGAGATCATCAACAAAATAAGGATGGCTGCCCGGGCCAAGGTTGGGCGGTTCCCATTGTCGACGCCACCAGCAGACTCCTCCCCCCTCCCTTCTGCCCATGAAGGTTTAAAAACTACCACCGATAAAATCATTGCGATTGGGGCGTCCACCGGGGGAACGGTGGCCTTAACCGAAATCTGCCAAAAATTGCGTCCGAATGTTCCCGGGATCTTGATTGTCCAACATTTGCCCGCCATGTTTACTCCTTCTTTTTCCGCTTCCCTCAATCAAATTTCGCGGATCCGGGTGAAAGAAGCCGAAGATGGCGAAGTGATCACCTCCGGTTTGGCTTTGGTCGTTCCGGGCGGGAAAAATCTGACGGTCCGAAAAAGTGGCGCTCAATATCTGGTCAAAATCGGTCCCAAACTTGCCCGGTCCATCTATACCCCCTCGATTAATCATACCTTCCACTCCGTCGCGGAAGTGGCCGGTGTTAATGCCATGGGGATCATCCTCACCGGGATGGGCGATGACGGCGCCAGCGGATTAAAAGCCATGCGGGAAAAGGGGGCCTATACAATAGCCCAGGATGAAGAGAGTTCGGTCATTTATGGTATGCCCCAGAAAGCGTGGGAGAATAAAGCCGCCGTTAAACAAGTGCCTTTATCGAAAATTGCCGACGAGATTCACCGCTGGGCCGGAATCGCCTAATTAAGAATTCGATAAAGATAAGTACAAAGGTGGGCAATAACAGTGAAAAACCGCCAAGGGGTAAGGTGTTCCCCTTGGCGGTCCTTTTTAAACAGCAATTGCCTTTGTTTTTAAAGGATAGCAGGTCTGGCCTGCTGTTTACTCCTATGCCTTATTCTTTCTTCTCCCCGAAACTCAAAATGAGGTTAAGGAGAATACCGAAGACCGCGGCACCGGCAATACAAGGCACTTCAAGGCCAAAGAAGGGAATGTTCCCGCCAAAGGCGTATTGGCCACCAACGCCAATCACCATGATGGTAGCGATGACCGCAATATTCTTGGCGCTGAACATATCCACTTTTTTCTCCATCATAATCGCAATCCCCTGGGCGGCGATGGCGCCGAACAGATAGATCTCCAGCCCGCCGATTACTGCGGTGGGGATGGCGTAAATGGCATTAATCAACGGTGTGAAGCAGGAGATGGCCATGGCAATCAGGGCTGCTCCAATCAATACGGGAATGGAGAAGACTTTTGTGATGGCCATCGCGCTGATATTCTCCCCGTAGTTGGTCCCGGCCGGGCCGCCAATTAAACCGGCGACAATATCACCGATCCCGTCCCCAATTAAGTTAACCCCTAGTTTACCGGCGATATCATACTTTTTTTCGCTTCCTTTCTTCCGGGCCAGGTCATTAACGTAAATATCCAATTGGAAAACGTGGGCCGTGGATTCGGGAATTGTGGCTATGGCAATCGGCATGATCGCCGCCACCGCCATCCACGACGGTTTGGGTAAAGTGAAAATGGGTAAGGCGAACAAACCGCTGTTGGCCGTAGCCGGCAAAACCTTGAAGAAGTCAAGGCCGGCCGCACCTTTAATAATATATGCCGCCAGACATCCGACAATCGGCCCCAACAAGAGCGGGAGTTGACCCCAGAACCCTTTCAGGTAGACGGAGAATAGGATGGTGGATAAGAGGGTTATCAAGGAAATAACCCAAGCCCAGTGGGCCGCCGTCTGGGCTACACCCGCCGGCAGGTTGGCGGGAACAGCAGCGGCATCCCCAATGGCGTTAGCCGCTAAAGTCAGACCGATGGCCATGGCAATCGGCCCGGTTACGGTCGCCGGCAGTACTTTATCAATGGCTTCTTTCCCGAACCGTTTCACAATCAAGCCGGCGGCAATCGAAACAAAGCCGGACATCACGATCCCAAATTGGGCAATGGCAATTTTCTCATTCAGGGTGGATCCGGCTAAAGCTTCGGAGGCCATAAGTCCGACAATCGCCGGTAAATAGGAGAAACTTGACCCGTAATAGAGGGGTAATTGTTTTCCGGTCACGAACACAAAACAAATGGTAGCCAAGCCACTGGCAAAAATGGTCGTTGAAACATGGAACCCGGTCAGGAGGGCAACCGCAACCGTCGCGGGAAACATCACGATTACTTGCTGAACCGCATAGAGAAACAAGCGCCAAAATGGTGGCCGTTCATCCGGGAGATAACCCAAAGTTTGTGTTTGCAAAGACATTGAATAAATCCTCCTTTGTTTTTTCTATGAGACGCTGTTAAAAGCGTTTTCCCCGTGGCATAAACAAGCTTCCTGTTTAAAAAAATACCCCTCGATTGATGAGCTCAACCAAGGGGTGAAGAACCTCTCCCCCCCTTTTTGACCTCGCTGGATCAATTTAAAGGAGGTTTCAATCTTCCGGTTCCGATTCTAAAATCAATACTTTTTCTTCGCCATCCACTTCCTTGAGTTTAACTTGGATTAATTCCCGTTTGGAAGTGGGCACATTTTTGCCGATAAAATCGGCCCGAATTGGTAATTCCCGGTGCCCGCGGTCGATTAAAACCGCCAGTTGAATCATGCTGGGCCGGCCTAAATCCATCAAGGCGTCCAATGCCGCTCTCACCGTGCGACCGGTATACAAAACATCATCAACTAAGACTACTTTTTTTTCGTTGATCGCGAAGGGAATATTACTCCGGTGGACCACCGGCTGGGGTGAGATTAAGGTCAAATCATCCCGGTAGAATGTAATATCCAGGGTGCCAACGGGGATCACCGTTCCTTCATGTTCTTTGATTAATTCCGCCAATCGTTGCGCCAACGGTACTCCACGGGTCCGGATCCCAATTAATACCAAGTCCTTTACTCCTTTATTCCGCTCGGTAATCTCATGGGACAAGCGGTATAAAGCCCGGCGCATACTCTCCCCGTCCATAACCTGCGCTTTAATCCGCACCACCGTCACCCCCCCAAAAAAAAACCTTCTGCCGTCAGGCCAGAAGGTTGCGTTTCTTATCTTTACCCGAAAAGTATAAGAACGTTATCCCTTACCGGCCTCACGGGACCAGTTTAAAGGTATCTTGTTCTAAATAAGAATAACAAAAGTAAAGTCGCGTGTCAATACTATTTCCCCTTCGTAACCTTTTTTTCTTATAAGAAGATCGGCTCCTTATCCTCATTCCCGACCGGTAACTGTGACCGGTACCGCTAAATAAGGATTGATCTGATAATGGTAGGTTTTCCCGATCACTTCACGGTGGAAAGCCGCTTTCACCTCATGCAAGGCCGTTTGTCCCAAATCCTCAATATACGGGGTTAAATCAATCGCTTTTAAAAAATTCAAAACCGTCTGCTCGGCCAGGTTTAGCAGTTGTTCTTTAGCGGCCTCGCTTACCTCCAAAGGTAAACTCACCGCGCCTTCTTCCGCAGTAATAAATCGCCACCCCGGATCCTGAAAAGCCTGACGAATAGCCACCGGTAACTCAACCTTCATTTTTTCCAGACATAGACCAAGTATGGTCAAGGCTTCCGCTTTGATTTGATCCCGGACCAAAAGAGCCGGTTGGCTCGGATCCAGCGTAATCCGGAAACCCCCGGCGCTTAAAAAAGCGGAGACCAAAGCAGTGGCTAAAAATAAAGCGCAAAAAACCCCCAGGCACAAGCCTTGCCAAAAACGGTTTTTCCCTTCTTCCGGTCTTTCGCCGCCCTTCTTTTTCATCCAACTTCCCCCCTTCACTCCAGGTATATTATTCCTGAAAGGGAAGGAGTTTATGTGTAGCCGGTAGCAGAAGGGTGTTTCCTTGCTCCAGTGAATTTCTTCGAGTGTCCTTTTTATCCTTCGACAAGCGCCCATCCTTTATGCAGGGCGGAAATGTTCAAAGGAATAAGGTGATGTCGCCGCTCCGGGAGGACTTCCTTGAGCGCGGCTTCAATACTGGCCAGACCAACCACTTTCGACAGGCCTAAAAAGGCCCCCAGGGCAATCATGTTACCCACTTTATCATTGCCTAATTTTTCCGCCAGTTCATTGGCGGCGATCCCAAACAACCGGACCTCAGGGCGATCTTCCGGAACCTCATTAATCAAGGAAGCATTATAGACGATGACGCCCCCCGGTTTCACGGACCCCATAAACCGCATTAGCGAAGGACCGTTCAGCGCAATCAAACCATCGGGCTCCGCGACCACCGGCGAACCAACCGGTTGATCGGAGACCACCACCGAACAGTTGGCCGTGCCTCCCCGCATCTCCGGCCCGTAGGAAGGAAACCAGGTCACTTCTTTCCCTTCGAGCATCCCTCCGTAAGCCAGTAATTGTCCAATCAGCATCACACCCTGTCCCCCAAAGCCGGCGCAAATGATCTCATACGTCATCACCGGTCACCTCCTCCGGCGCGCGGAAAACGCCCAAGGGATAATAGGGGATCATCTTCTCTTTGATCCAGCTTAAGGCTTGGACTGGCGTCATCCCCCAGTTGGTCGGGCAGGAAGATAAGACTTCCACCAAAGAAAAGCCTTTCCCCGCCATCTGCATGGCAAAGGCTTGGCGAATGGCCTTTCCCGCGCGGACAATATGCGCCGGATCGTGGACGCTAACCCGCGCCAAATAAGCGGGGCCGTCCAACGTGGCTAAAAGCTCACAAACGCGAATCGGATAGCCTACGGTCGCCGTGTCCCGGCCGTAGGGCGAGGTCGTCGTTTTCTGCCCCGGAAGGGTGGTCGGCGCCATTTGTCCGCCGGTCATCCCATAAACGGTATTATTGACAAAGATCACCGTAATCTTCTCCCCCCGGGCGGCGGCATGGATAATCTCCGCCATCCCGATGGAGGCCAGGTCCCCGTCGCCCTGATAGGAAAAGACAATTGCCTCCGGGTGAACCCGTTTGATCCCGGTCGCGACGGCCGGCGCCCGGCCATGGGCCGCTTCCTGAAAATCAAGATCAAAGTAATCATAGGCCAAAACCGCACAGCCGACCGGAGCGATCCCGATGGTCCGTTCCTGAATATCCAGATCATCAATGGCCTCCGCGACCAAACGATGGATAATCCCATGGGTGCAGCCGGGACAATAATGGGTTCGCTTTTGGGTCAAAGCGCGGGGATAAGCAAAGATCTTCTTCATCCTTCTCCTCCTTCCGGTAACAATGACCTGATCCGGTCATATACTTCACGGACCGTCGGCACCGTCCCGTTGAGTTTCCCAAAGAAACTAACCTTGGCCCGGTCATTGACCGCCAAGATCACATCCTCCACCAACTGGCCGGCGCTCATTTCTACCACGAGGAACCGTTTTCCGTCCGCCGCTAAGGAAGCCAAGACCGCTTGCGGGAAGGGCCAGAGCGTAACCGGCCGGAAAAGACCGACCTTCTTCCCCTCTTGCCGCAACCGGGCAATGGCCGAACGGGCTACGCGGGAGCTCGTCCCATAGGCGACCACGATTAGATCGGCCTCCGCCGTCCCGTCGGCTTCGTACCGGGCTTCGGCCGCGGCCATCCGGTCGTACTTGGCTTGCAACTCAATATTGATCCGTTCCAACTCTTCGCCGACAATGCCCAAGCTGTTGATGAGATTAGGCTTTTTCCGCCCCTGTTTTCCCGTGGTCGCCCAAGGCTGTTCCGCGGTCACCGTCCGGAGCGGAGGGAGGACCACCGGTTCCATCATCTGGCCCATAATGGCGTCGGTCAGAATCATGACCGGATTCCGGTATTCTTCAGCTTTATCGAAAGCCAAACCCATCAAATCCACCATCTCCTGGGCGTTCCCGGGCGCATAGACCAACAAGCGGTAGTCGCCATGGCCGCCGCCTTTGGTGGCCTGGAAGTAGTCGGCCTGGGAGGGGGTTAAGCCGCCCAGTCCCGGCCCCCCACGGGCCACATTCACAATCACACAAGGAACTTGCGCCCCGGCGATATAAGAGATGCCTTCCAGTTTCAGACTGATCCCCGGGCCGGACGAGGAAGTCAACACCCGGGCGCCGGCGCCCCCGGCGCCATACACCATATTGATGGCGCTCACTTCACTCTCGGCTTGGAGAAAAACCCCGCCGACCTCCGGTAGCCGCCGGGCCATGTATTCCGGTATTTCATTCTGAGGTGTGATCGGGTAGCCAAAAAAGAACCGGCAACCGGCCCGAATCGCGCCCTCGGCCAGCGCCTCGTTGCCTTTCATCATTACACGTTCCAAAACCATCCCTCCTGTTCCGATCTGTAACTCATCACTTATAGACCTCAATTACCACATCGGGGCAGATCCGGGCGCAAAAAGCGCACCCGATACAACCCTCGCCTTTTGTTTCGACAAAATGATACCCTTGGCTGTTAATCCTTTCCGCTAATCCCAGAATTTTTTTCGGGCAAACGGAAATACACAACTCACAGCCTTTACAGCGTTCTTCGTCGATGGTGATCTTCGCCAAAATACCATTCTCCTTTCCTTCCGGATTACAATTTAACCCTTTGCCCAGGGGGGAAGCATATATAAATTCAGAAAAAGAACCTTCTCCTCTCCTCCGCGCTCATCCTCGGTGAGGAAAGCCGGGTTGGTACAGGTGCGGAAAACAACCGGCACCGCCAGCAGCTCAGCCGCCTTCTTGACCAGGACGGCCCCTTCCGCCCGGATCCGCCGGTCGGTTAATTCCCCTAAATTGCTGTTGTCAACGATGCCACTAATCCGTAAGCGGGAAACGGCTTCCACTTCGCGGGCCAGACGGACAAGATGGGCCGGATCGTCACAACCCGGCCGGTAAGGGTTGATCACCAGCCAAAGTTGATACGGATTAATGGCAAAATAGGATTGGAAACGGCCTAAGATCCGGGCCCCCACCGGGTCCCCTCCGACGTCAAAGACGACCTGGAAGTCGGGGTTTTGCAGGAAACTAAAGATCCGGGGGGAAAGGGCCGGCAAGTCGGCCATTTCCAAACCGGGTTGGCTGGCCACCAGTTCGATTCCTTCCTTGGCCAGCTGTGCGGTTAATTCCCGGGAACGAAAATAGGGATTGACAATATCTAAATCAACCAGCCCTACTCTGGTCGAAGCAGGTTTTAAAGATAATGCGTAATTAACCGCCACCTCTGTTTTTCCGCTCCCGAAAGGACCGGTCAGCACAGTGATCCGCTTAGCTTCCATCCGCATTCCTCCCGGACCGGTCCGTAAATAGACCTAAAATGCGCGGACGTAAATAGCCTACTAAATATAGGGAACCGGTCACCACTAATAATTCGCCGGGTTCCAGGGCGGAAAGGGCGGTTTCCAGCGCCACCAGCGGATCGGGGATGGCCTCGCTCTCCACTTCCACCGCCTGAAAACTGCGGGCAATCCGGAGGCAAGGTGCGGCTTTCGGATCCGGAACGGTGGTGGCATAAACTCGTCGCAAATTCTCTCCCAGAACCGAAGTGAGGAGCATCGCCATCAACTCCACCGGACGGTTGCCCAGAACCCCCGTGACCAAACGAATTTTACGGTCAGGAAACAACTGAACCAGCCCTTGGGCTAACGCCATCATCCCGTCGGGATTATGGGCGCCGTCCAACAAAAGTCCGGGGGGACCCGGGAAAAATTCCATCCGCCCCGGCCAGACCGCATGGGCAAACCCCTGCTCCAAGTCCTGTTGTTTCCAAGAAAAACCTTCTTCCCTGACCACTTGAAGTAGACCGTAGGCTAAGGCGGCGTTGGCCGCCTGGTGCGCACCATATAAGTTGACCCGGACCTGGCACGGCGGTTCGTCTTTCCACTGGAGTCTCAGATAAGTCCCAGTCAGATCCATCTGTTCCAGATGATATTGGATAGCTTCGCCCACCGCATAGCAGGGCGCCTGCTTTGCTTGGGCGGTCGTTTTCAGCACCGCGCTAGCTTCCGGCGCCTGGCGGCCGATTACCACCGGGATCCCCGGTTTGATGATCCCGGCTTTCTCCTTGGCAATGGAAACCAGATCTTCCCCTAAATACTCTTGATGATCAAGGGCGATGTGGCTAATGCCGGCGACCAAGGGGGTCAACACATTGGTCGCATCCAACCGGCCGCCCATCCCGACTTCAAAAACGCCTATATCAATCTGTTCTTCGGCAAAATACTTAAAGGCCAGGAGCGTGCCAAATTCAAATTCGGTGGGATGCCCGATGGCCGGATCCAAGGCGGCTTCCTCCACCACCGGTTGGACTTGGGCGACCAAAGCCGCCAACCTTTCCGACGCAACCGGTTGGCCGTTAATCATCAGCCGTTCACAATAGGAGCTGAGGTGCGGAGAGGTAAAGGCCCCCACCTTGTAGCCGGCGGTTTTCAGGACGGCGCTGACAAGCGCGGTCGTCGAGCCTTTTCCGTTGGTACCGGCCACATGGATCGCCGGATATTTTAAATGGGGCGCCCCAAATATTCGCAATAGCGCCCGCATCCGGTCCAGCCCCAGCTTGATACCAAAACGATTCCGACTGTGAATATAGGCTAAAGCTTGCTCGTAGGTCAAGGTCAGCACCTCTTGGTTGTTAAAAGAATTTTTCTAAATCTCCCCTCGACAGGCCCGGCCTGGCGGCCGCGAGAGAGGAAAGCCCGTTGTCAAAGGAAGAGAGGAGCGATAAAATTGAAAGGAAGACCAATAAAGGAGTAGGAACAAAAGATGAATGTCGTTCTCTTTCAACCCGAGATCCCGCAAAATACCGGCAACATCGCCCGTCTGTGCGCCGCCGCCGGCTGCACTCTTCATCTGATCGAGCCTTTCGGTTTTATCTGGGATGACCGGCATTTACGCCGCGCCGGCCTGGATTACTGGTCTTTGGTGGAAATCAAGCGCTACCTGGATTTTGACGCCTTCGTCCGGGCTAACCCCGATGGCAACCATTATTACTTAACCACCAAAGGACAGCGCTTTTACACTGAAGTTAACTTTCAACCCAATGACTACCTGATCTTCGGTCCGGAAACCCGGGGCTTACCCCCCTGGATTCTCACGTTAAATCCCCGTCATAATCTGCGCATTCCCATGCGGGCGGAAACCCGTTCGCTTAATCTTGCCAATTCCGTTGCCATCGTGCTCTACGAAGCCCTCCGCCAACAGGGTTTTCCCGGATTGGGCACAGGAAACTAGATTGGCCGTTGGTTACGCCTCCCTTGCCCGTGCCGGTTTCGCTTCCGTAAATTGATAATTTTCAACCGGCTCTACCTTGGCCCCCTTGACCAAAAGGGCTTCCGGGAAAAGCGTGAAGCGGAGAACCTGATCGGTTAGGATTTCTCCATCGAGTTGGTAATAAAAGGGTTGGCTACTTTCCAAAGTAATACTCCGCCCTTTTAGCATCCGGACCTTTTTTAAATTCCGGTGCCATCCGGGAAAAAGTAAAGGCAGACAAACTAAGATCTCCGGAACGCTCATGTGCTGAGCGGCGCAAATATCGAAATACCCGTCGTTAAGTCTGGCTTCCGGATTTATCTTTAGCCCTCCGCCATAGGTCGGCGAATTGGTAATCGCCACTAACAAGCTGTTAAATTCCATCACTAGACCGTCGACGGTCAATTTAATCCGGCGGGGCCGGTAAGAAAAGAGGGTTTTAAAAACACTACATAGATAAGCGGTCTTCCCGCGCGCCCAACGGAAACCCTCATTGACATGGAAAGCAACTTCACCATCGAAGCCGATGCCCGCAGAAGAGACAAAATACCGCTGGTTTACCCGGCAAAGATCAACCCGGCAAATGTCACCGTTCATGATCTGGTGAACCGCCGCGACCGGATCGGCCGGCATCTGTAGGGCGGCGGCAAAATCGTTCCCCGTCCCGCACCCCAGCACACCAAGGGGGACCCGTTCCTCCCCCATTCCGTTCACCACTTGGTTAACTGTCCCATCACCGCCGGCGACAATAATCAGGTCGAAACCCCCTTGCACCGCTTGGCGGGCAATCTCGGCGGCATGGTGAGGACCCTTTGTTTCCTCCAGATGAAGCTCAACATCATATTCCAGTAAAGCCCTTAGGATCTGGGATTTAGCCTGTGACGCCCGGCCACGACCGGCAACCGGATTGATGATGACTTTAACTTTCATTGGATCACCCCGTAGCCTTCTTCAACATCATCAGCGATGATAATCTTGATTACCAATTATAATTATCATAAGCTTCTTTACGGAAAAAGACAAGCAAAAATTCGGATTAAAACAAACCGGGCTGTCACTATAGGACAGCCCGGTTCACCTTTATACAGTAACACTTGATCCTGGATGATCTTACCCTTCCAGATCAATCCCTTCTTAACAGGCATAAGCCACTGGCAATTCCTTTCCGGTATAAGCCTCTTCGTAAAGGGCTTCGATCTCAGCAACCAACGGCATCCGCGGATTGGTCCCGGTGCACTGGTCATTGAAAGCGATATCGGCCATCTCCGGCACCGCCTTCGCGAATTCCGTCCGGTCAATCCCGGCTTCTTGCAAAGAGGAAGGAAGATTAAGCTCAGCCTGTAAGTCCCGGATCGCCTGAAGAAGGCTGGCCACCCCTTCTTCGGTGGTCGACGCCGGGAGGCCCAGGACCCGGGCGATCGCGGCGTATTTTTCCGGCGCTTTATACGAGTCATACTGAGGGAAGGCCGTAAACTTACTGGGTTTTTCCGCGTTATACTTAATCACGTACGGTAAAAGGATGGCATTGGCCCGGCCGTGGGGCAAGTGGAACTTGCCGCCCAAAATATGCGCCATACTATGGTTCAAGCCTAAAAAGGCGTTGGTAAAGGCCATCCCCGCCAGGCAAGACGCATTATGCATCTTTTCCCGAGCTTCTTTGTCATCCCCGTTTTTATAGGCCCGGGGCAGGTAGGTGAAGACTAATTTAATCGCCTTCTCCGCCAGGGCGTCAGTGTAATCGGAAGCCATCACCGAAACATAGGCCTCAATGGCGTGGGTCAAAACATCCATCCCTGTATCGGCCGTGACCGCCGGCGGGACCGTCATCACCAGCTCCGGGTCGAGAATGGCGATATCCGGCGTTAATTCATAGTCGGCCAGCGGATATTTAATCTGTTGTTTCTTATCGGTAATTACCGAAAAGGCGGTTACCTCCGAACCCGTCCCGGAAGTAGTCGGAATCGCGACAAAGGTCGCTTTTTTACCCAGTTCCGGGAAGCGGAAAGCCCGTTTCCGGATATCGGCAAACTTCAAGCGCAGGTTCTGAAAGGGTATTTCCGGGCTCTCGTAAAAGAGCCACATGCCTTTGGCGGCGTCGATGGCCGAGCCACCACCGAGGGCAATAATCACATCCGGCTGAAATTCCTCCATTAAACGGTAACCGTTCTCCACCGTTTCAACGGAAGGATCGGGCTCCACCTCGGAGAAAATCCGGTAATCCATCCCGGTTTTTTGCAGATGATAAAGGATTTTATCAACATACTTCAACTTCAGCATCAATGGATCAGTGACGATCACCGCCCGGCTTCCTTTAAGCTTGGCCAGGTATTGTAAAGAGCCATACTCAAAGTAAATTTTAGGGGGTACTTTAAACCATTTCATCCGTGGTTGCCGCAAAGTGACCCGTTTAATGTTGATTAAATTGCCGACACTGACGTTGTCTGTGGTGGCATTCCTCCCCATCGTGCCGCAACCTAAAGTCAAGGATGGGGTATTGGTATTATAAAGATCACCAATCGCCCCGTGGGTTGACGGTACATTCACCAACAGACGGCCGGCCCTCACCCGCCGGGCAAACTCCCTTATTACCAGCTGATCATTGGAATGAATCACGGCCGAGTGACCCAGTCCGCCAAATTCGGTCATCTCTTCACAACGTTTAATCCCTTCATGATAGTCGTTCACAATATAACAGGCCAAAATTGGGCTTAGTTTCTCCCGGGAGAGGGGATATTCCGGACCAACCCCTTCCAATTCGGCCACTAAAATCTTGGTCCCGGCCGGCGCCTCAAACCCGGCCAGGTGGGCAATTTTCACTGCCGGTTGGCCAACCACCGCCGGACTCATCCCGCCCCGCTTTTCATCAATGGCCACTTTGGAGAGGGCGGCGATCTCAGCGGGTTTCAAGAAATAGCAGCCGTTTTCGGTCATCAACTTTTTGACCTCCGCCTCCACCTCCCGGTCAATAATCACCGCTTGCTCGGAGGCACAGATCATCCCGTAATCAAAGGTTTTGCTTAATATCAAATCGGTCACCGCCTGCTTTAAATTGGCGGTTTTTTCAATATAACAAGGAACGTTTCCCGGCCCGACGCCTAATGCCGGTTTCCCGCTGGAGTAAGCGGCCTGAACCATCCCCGCGCCACCGGTGGCCAGAATCAAATTTATCCCCGGATGTTTCATTAAATAATTGATGGCTTCGACAGAAGGGTTACTAATCCAGCCGATACAACCGGCGGGCGCCCCCGCGGCCACCGCCGCCTCCAGCATCACTTTGGCGGCGGCAATACTTGACTGGAGCGCCTGGGGATGAAAACTAAAGATAATCGGGTTTCTGGTCTTCAAAGCAATCAGACTCTTAAACATGGTGGTCGAAGTAGGGTTGGTCACCGGGGTTAAGGCGGCAATCACCCCAATGGGCTCAGCCACCTTCAGGTACCCCTCCGCGGCGTTTTCTTCAATGACCCCGACGGTTTTTACATCTTTTATATTGTTATAAATATACTCAGTGGCAAAAAGGTTCTTCGTGATCTTGTCCTCATAAACGCCCCTCCCTGTCTCTTCCCACGCCAATTTCGCCAGTTCCCGGTGCTTTTCCACCCCGGCCAAAGCCATTGCCTGCACAATGCCGTCGATCTGCTTTTGGTCGTAGGCCAGCAGTTCTTTTCCAGCTTGGGTCGCCCGGGCCACCAATTCCTCAATCTCACCGGTGTAGTCTGGACGCAGCATCTCCTTTCTTTCCACCTTCGTCAGCTTCTGTTCGCCCACTGGTTCACTGACTACCCTCTCTTTTTCGACCACGCTTAACCGGGTATTTTTCATTGTCAACGCCCCCATTCATTATGAAGTATTTAATGGATGTAATCTGTTTTGACAATCTTAGTTATATTTTATAACTAACTATGTCATAATATATAACAATCTTTGTAATTCCATTATACATAGACTAAGCCAAAAGTAAAATTAAAAATAGGATAAAAGAATATAAAAAAAAGGCTCCTGAGCACGCTCAGCAGCCCTTAAGTTCCAATAACCTAATCAAACAAAGGAAGACCGGCTTCGATTTAGGCCTGTTCACCCGCTTTTACTTCGGGAATCTCTTCTTTTAAGAACCGCTCAATACCGTTCTTTAAAGTCATCATCGACATCGGACACCCGGCGCAATGACCTTGCAACCGGACCCGGACAACCCCGTCTTCCGTAACCTCAACCAGTTCCACGTCGCCGCCATCCGCTTGCAGGGAAGGGCGGATCTTGTCCAGCGCTTCTTGCACACGTTCTTTCAATACTTCTTCCTCCTTGTTCATTCGTCAAGTTCCCTTGTTATTATAACCCGAAAACAGACCCCTGTCATGGAAAGATTATTTAAAAAGTCGTAATCTTAAGATATCCGGCCGGACAAAGGAAAACTCTTTAATTTCAGCCAGCGCATTAAACATCGCTTTCTCCGAAGCTTCGTGGGTAAGCAGAACAATGGGGACATAATTGGCGGTCCCGTGGGTCTCCAACTGGACCACTGAAGAAATGGAGATCCCATATTTGGCAAGAACACCGGCGATTTGGGCGAGAATGCCCGGTTGGTCCAGGGTAAATAAACGGAGGTA
>JAAYHY010000077.1 GCA_012735135.1 Bacillota bacterium
CCAAGCCCGGGCCCACCCGACCCGTAATCCGGTGAGGATATAGGGAAAAGCGCCGGGGATCAGGATGGAACGGACCAAAGCGATCCCTTTTAACCCCAGATTCCGGCCAACCTCAATTTGGGTTACTGGCACCGAGCGAAGCCCGGTATGGAAGTTGGCAATCAGCGGCCAGATGGAGGAGAACCAGATGACAGCCACAATGGACCGGGATCCGGTCCCCAGCCAGAGAATGATGACAGGCAGCACGGCAATGCCGGGGAGGGGGTGCATAATGGCCATCAAGGCCTGCACCCAGTCGGAAAGGAGAGGGAAGAGCATTGCCCCGGCGGTGATCAGCGCAGCCGTGACCACCGCCAAACCAAGGCCCCAACCGATAATATAGAGGGAGAAGGTCAGCCGCCGGAGGATCTCGCCACTGATGATCTCTCCGATTAGTTGCGCAAAAACATCGCTCATCTTGGGGAAGAGGAGGGGAGGGAACCATCCCGTCCTGGCCAGTATTTCCCAGCCAATGAGTGCGCCAATGATAAACAGAACTTGATTTAAGGTTTTATGTTTATGCCTTTTGCGGTTATCGGTCTCTCTCACCACCAGGCCCTCCCTCTAGAGTTGATTTTCATCCCTCCGCTCAAGCCGGCTAAAGCCGGCGTAAGCGACATATTGCCGTCCGTTTCTTTTTACTCTTAATACTGAAGCTGTTCAATCTCTGAAGCTCCGCCTGCGCGGCTCCCGGCAATCGCCAGGACATTATCAAAGGCGATCTCGGCCAGACTGGCCGGGGCCCGCTTAATGTACCCGGCTTTGACCATAAACTCACTAAAGCCCATAAGACCGTAAGGGGCGGAGGTATAGTTCATTCCTTCCCAGTTGAGATAGGTCAGGGTTTTTTCGGGGGTCAAGCCAAACTCAGGCGCCAAGAGCTTTGCGGCCTCTTCCTTGTTACAGTTAATCCAGGCCATGGCTTCACCAATGGCATTGACGAAGCTGCTGTAGGCCGTCGGCCGGCGCTCATAGAAGCGGACCGAAGCGACCCCCACGTTGAAGTTGAACGGATGCCCAAAGATGGTAAGGTCATCAATGATCAGGTGGAACCCGGGCTGGGAGAGTTCCTCAAACAAATAGGGGGGAGTGGTGAAATGGGCCTTGATCCCTTTCTTCGAAATCAGCGCCGCCGCGGCGTCGGGATGGGACATGGCTACGATGTTGTTGTCCAGGGCGTTCGGGTCACCCAGTTCCTTTTCGGCCGCCATAGCCAGCAAAATATGTTGGATGCTGCCAGGGGAGGGGACGGCGATTTTATCTTCGGGTTTAAAGTCTTTCAAACTTTTGATGTTGGGATCATAGGTCACCAGCCCGATGGGGACAATCACGAACCCGCAGGCGATTTTCCAGTCGCACCCCTTATCCCAGCCGATCAGGAAGGGGGGAATCCCCATGAACCCCACATCAACCTCGCCGGAGACCAGCGCCTCCCGGACCGCCCCGCCGGAGCCATACTCCTTCCAGACCGGTTTTAGCCCGTACCGTTCGAAGATCCCCCGGGCTTTGGCCACCATCAATGGCGCATAAACCAGGCCGAATTGACCGGCGATTTTCAATTCTTCCATCGGCGCGGCTTGGCCCAGCGGCGCCAGCGTCCCGCCGACCAGAAGAGCACAGAAAAGGATTAACACAACTTTCCGCATCTTAAGCTTTTCCTCCTCACGAATCAATTCCGCTGCTCTCCCCTTTCAAGGGCAGATATCATAATGTTAAAATATGAAAAAACCCGCCACGGTGTGCGGGTTTCTGTATACAAAAGATTATTTTTAATTGTCGTTCCTTTCGAACGGTTGTTTTTATTTGCCGAAGGCTTCCTTCACTTTGTTGATAAAGCCTTTCTCCGGTGGCGCCACCTCTTCGCCGAAGGCCTCCGCCAACTGCTGGATGGCTTCGCGCTGGGCGGCGGAGAGTTTTTTCGGTACCTCAATATGGACCCGGACCAGTTCATCGCCGCGGCCGCTTCCCTGGAGGTAGGGAATACCTTTCCCGCGGATGCGGAACTGGGTTCCCGGTTGGGTTCCTTCGGGAATCTTTAGCGTAGCGGTCCCTTCCAACGTCGGAACTTCAATGGTGGCGCCCAAAGCCGCCTGGGCAAAACTGATCGGCTGTTCCAAAATGAGATCGTTCCCCGACCGTTTGAAAAGCGGATGGGGGTTAACCGAAAGATAGACGTAAAGGTCGCCCGGGGGTCCGCCCCGTTCGCCGGCTTCTCCTTCCCCGCTCACGCGGAGCCGGTGACCAGTGTCGACCCCGGCGGGAATGGTGATCTTAATCTCCCGGACCCGCCGGACCCGTCCGCGACCGGCACAGGTCGGACAGGGTGTCTCAATAATCTTCCCTTCCCCTTGACAACGGTCACAGGTGCGGACCGTCGAAAAACGGCCAAAAGGAGTGGTCTGGACCGACTGCACCTGACCGCTGCCCCCGCAGACCGGACAGGTTTTGATCGGGGTGCCCGGTTTGGCGCGGTTGCCATGGCAAGTGGAACACACTTCGGTCCGGGGAACCTTAATCGTCGTTTCTTTCCCGAAGGCGGCATCCTCGAATTCAATCCGCAGATCGTAACGAAGGTCGGCGCCCCGTTCGGGACCGGTCCGCCGCCGACGGCCGCCGCTGCCGAAGAACATGTCAAAGATATCACCAAAGCCGTCGAACCCGCCAAAACTAAAGTCGCCAAAACCACCGGTCCCGCCGCCAAAGTTGGGATCGGTCCCGGCATGGCCGAAGCGGTCATAAGCGGCACGCTTCTGCGGGTCACTCAATACTTCGTAGGCCTCATTGATTTCTTTGAATTTCTCTTCCGCATTGGGGTCTTCTTTATTGACATCGGGGTGATACTGGCGGGCCAGGCGCCGGTAGGCTTTTTTAATCTCTTCCTCGCTGGCCCCTTTCGAAACCCCCAGGACTTCGTAGTAATCTCTCTTTGCCATGGTTAACCACTCTTCCATATAGAATAAACTCAATATCCTAAAGGGCGCCTAAATAATTTGAATTTCTTCGCAAGATCTTCGCAAAGCGGAGGTTGAAAGCGGGTCGCGCGGCATGAAGCCGCACGCCGCTTTTGGTTACGGAAGAACCATAAAGCGGTTACCCGCTTTCAACGGAACAGAGCATTAGAATACGCGAAGAAATTCCCTGGAGCAAGGAAACACCATTTCGCCCCGGCAGGAACTAGTGTGGACAATTACTTGTCATCCTTCACCTCATAGTCGGCATCGACGGTGGGGCCTTCTTCGCCCTGCGCCCCTGCTCCCGGCTGACCTTGGTCCTGACCAGCCCCGGCTTGGGCCGTCTGTTGGTAGATGGTGGCCGACAGTTCATGGAGCTCGTGCTGGAGGTTCTCTTTCTTCTGTTTAATCAAGTCATAATCCTCACCGGCCAACGCCGAGGTTAACTCTTCCTTCGCTTTTTTGATCTTTTCCACCCGGTCGGCCGGGGCCTTGTCACCCAGGTCTTTAAGGGTCTTGTCGACCGAATAGACCAAACTGTCGGCCTCGTTCTTCAATTCCACCTTTTCGCGGCGTTTCTTATCCTCTTCCGCGTACTGCTCGGCCTCTTTCATCATCCGCTCGACTTGTTCCTTACTTAACCCACTGGAAGTGGTAATCGTAACCTTCTGCTCTTTTCCGGTGCCCAGATCTTTGGCGGAAACATGGACAATCCCGTTGGCGTCGATATCAAAAGCCACTTCAATCTGGGGAATACCGCGAGGGGCCGGCGGGATCCCGTCCAACCGGAACCGGCCGAGGGTGACGTTATCCGCGGCAAATTCCCGTTCGCCCTGGAGGACATGGATATCCACCGCAGTTTGGTTATCGGCGGCGGTGGAGAAGATCTGCTTCTTCGAAGTGGGGATGGTGGTATTCCGCTCGATGATCCGCGTAAAGACCCCGCCCAAGGTTTCGATCCCCAAGGATAGGGGGGTAACGTCCAAAAGCACGATGTCTTTTACTTCACCGGTAAGCACCCCGGCCTGGATCGCCGCGCCGATGGCGACAACCTCATCGGGGTTGACCCCCTTGAAGGGTTCTTTACCGGTGAGACGTTTGACCATTTCCTGAACGGCCGGGATCCGGGTCGAACCACCAACCAGGATCACTTTATCCACTTGGCCCGGTTCCAGTCCGGCATCGGCCAACGCCCGTTTGGTCGGCCCCTCGGTCGCCTGGACTAAATCGGCGGTCAGTTCCTCAAACTTGGCCCGGGTCAAATTCATATCCAAGTGGACCGGCTGTCCGTCCACGGCGGTAATGAAGGGCAGGTTGATATTGGTCGTTACTACTCCCGAAAGCTCAATCTTGGCTTTCTCCGCCGCTTCCTTCAGGCGTTGCATCGCCATCCGGTCCTTCGAGAGGTCGACACCGTGTTCTTGCCGGAAGTTATCCACCATCCAGCGGATAATCCGTTCGTCAAAATCATCCCCGCCCAGCCGGTTGTTCCCGCTGGTGGCTTTCACTTCAAAAACGCCGTCCCCCAATTCCAGGATGGAGACGTCAAAGGTTCCGCCGCCCAGGTCGAAGACGAGCACGGTATGGGCGTCGGATTTATCCAAGCCGTAAGCAAGAGCGGCCGCGGTCGGCTCGTTGATGATCCGGAGCACTTCCAGGCCGGCAATGGCGCCGGCGTCTTTCGTCGCTTGCCGTTGGGCATCGGTAAAATAAGCGGGCACGGTAATGACCGCTTTCTCTACCTTTTCCCCAAGATAGGCTTCGGCGTCGGTTTTGATCTTCCGGAGAATCATTGCCGAGATTTCCGGCGGGGTAAACTCTTTATCGTCGATCTTCACTTTATAAGTGGTGCCCATATGCCGCTTGATGGAGACGATGGTCCGGTCGGGATTGGCGACCGCTTGCCGTTTGGCGATTTGGCCGACCAAACGCTCGCCATTCTTTGAAAAACCCACCACGGACGGGACGGTCCGGCCCCCTTCCGCACTGGGAATAATCACCGCTTCACCGCCTTCCATGACGGCCGCGCATGAGTTGGTTGTGCCAAGGTCAATCCCAATTACTTTACTCATTCACTTTATACCTCCTACTATCTCCAAAACTTTCTAGTTTTTTATTCTTTCTCTTTCTCCCCAGCTAAATCCGGATCGAAAGCGGACACTTTCACTAAACTCGGACGCAGGGTCTTTTCCTTAAAGAAATATCCTTTCTTTATCTCTTCCAAAATGGTGTTTTCCGGTTGGGAAGAAGCCTCCCGCATTAGGGCTTCGTGATGCTTTGGATCAAAACTCTCGCCCACGGCCGGGATAGGCCTTAAGCCCGTCTCCGCCAGGACGCCAAGGAATTGGCGGAAGATCATCTCCACCCCGGAGCGCCACTTCTCCGGCTCGCCGGTACTGGCCAGCGCTAACTCCAGGTTATCCAGAACCGGCAGAAGCTGCGTAAGTAACTCTTCTTTTCCGGCATCAGCCGCTTGCTGGATCTCTTGTCTGGTCCGCCGCTTGTAATTTTCAAAATCCGCCCGTAGCCGTAGATAACTCTGGAGATACTCCTCTTTCTCCCGCTCCAGTTCTTCTACTTTTTTATGTAGGGCTTGGGTGGTGTCCGGCGCTTCCGGCGACGCGGCTTCGGGCGCCGGGGCCTCCTTTGCTTTTTCCTGTTCCCCGGTTTCCCCCTGGCCGCAGGCTACCGTACCGGCCGCTTCGTCTCTGGTCGCTGTGCTTTCCTCTGTTAACTCCTCCAGCTTTTGATCGGTTCCGTTCTTTCCTTTATTTTTTTCCACCAACCCACAACCACCTCCGTCAATTAAAAAGGAGAAGGCCGTGGCGGAGCAATTGCTCCACCTTCAGCCCCACCTGAATTCTAAAACTCCTCTGTTTTTGGTTCACCCGGTTCCTTCCCGATCCTTCGGTTATAACGGTTATAACTTGGATAAGAACTCGCTGAGCTTCTGCGCCATAAAATCAACCACCGAGACCACATGGGCATATTCCATCCGGGTGGGGCCGATTACCCCATTGGTCCCCACCACCTGGCCACCCACTTCGTAGTTGGCCGTAATCAGACTGCACTCTTGGGCCGCTTCTTCCTGGTTCTCCTCGCCAATGGAAATCCTGATCCCCTGCTGGCGGGTGGAGAGCAGCCGGTATAACCTTTCTTCTTCCTCCATTAACTCCATCAATAGTTTAAACTTTTCGACCTCTTTAAACTCGGGGTGATCCAAGATGTTAATTATTCCATCCAGATAGATTCGTTCCTTATTCCGGGTCTCCATGGTTTTGAGGATTAAGTCGACGGCTTTTTGGAAGATGCCGTTATCGGCTTTCATTTCATCCCTGATTTCCCGGAACAAAGAGGATTTAAACTTGGCAAAGGGCTGCCCCCGCAGTTTCTTATTTAATAGATAAGAAACCCGGTCCAGATCTCCTTGGGAAACCGGAGCTTCAAGGGCAATTACCTTATTTTCAATGATCCCCATATCGGTAACGATGAGCACCAGCAGATCATGGGCACTTAAAGAGATCAATTGGACGTGCTTGAAGATGGAGGGTTTCAACGTCGGGCCGAGCATCAGTGAGGGATAACGGGTTAACTGGGACAGGATCTTAACGGTTTGTTGGAGAATGGAATCCAGCTCCCGGGAGCGGTCAGCAAAGTAGGACCGGATCACGGCCAATTCTTCTTCGGTCAAGTCCTGCTGGGACATTAAGGCGTCGACGTAATAACGGTAACCCTGGTGGGACGGGATCCGCCCGGCCGAAACATGGGGTTGTTTCAGATAACCGCCTTCTTCCAGATCTGCCATTTCATTCCGAATCGTGGCCGGACTAAGCCCCAGGTTGTATTTACGGGCGATCGTCCTGGAACCCACCGGCTCGGCCGATTCGATATAGTCATCGGTGACAACCTTTAAAATTAACTCTTTTCGCGGATCCAGCTCCCTTCTACTCATCGCTGCTCACCTTCTGTTAAATAACGTTTTCCTCGGCGCTTTAACGACGAGATTTCCGGTTGTTAGCACTCGCAAAAGGCGAGTGCTAAGCTAATAAAAAAATATCACCATCCTTGCCCTTTGTCAAGAGCAAAGAGGTTACAAAAGTTAGTAAGATGTAAATAACATCGGTTTTAGAGTAAAGGGGAGAGCGCTTTGGCCAAGACCTGATTGCTGAGTAACATCCCCCGGGGGGTTAAACGGTAACTACCCGCCTCCCTCCGGAGAAACCCGGCGTCGATCAGGGGTTGGACCGCATTCCCCAACGTCTCGTCGATGGTCACTCCCCACCGGGTGTAAAAAGCGGCCGGATCGGGCCCGGTCCGCAACCGGAAGCCCAACATTAGCATTTCCGCCATCCCCTGCCGGCGGGAGAGGGTTTCTTCCGTCGCCGTCGGCAAGACCCCCCGCTGCACAGCGTCCAGATATTCTGCCAGGTTGTCCAGGTTTGTTATCCGGCGGTTGGCCAGTGTTGAAACGGCGGCCAGGCCTAAGCCGAGATAATCCCCGTATTGCCAGTAGATCAGGTTATGGCGGCACCGGTAATCCCCATCCCCTTCCGTTCCGGATTTTGCGGTCCCGGGCGGCGGACGGCGGGAAAAATTGGAGATCTCATACTGCTCATAACCGGCGGCCGGTAATATTTGGGTATTGGCCAAAAACATGGCGCTCACCTCTTCTTCCCCCGGCAAGCGGACCTGGCCCGCCTGGACCATCCGGAAAAGAGGGGTTCCCGCTTCCAGTTGCAGTCCATAACAAGAAAGGTGCTCGGGGCGGAGGGCTATTGCCCACTGAAGCGTCCGGCGCCAATCGTCGATGGTCTCTCCCGGGAGCCCAAAGATGAGATCCAGATTGATATTGGTAAAACCGGCCTGCCGGGCTAAAGCGACGGTCCGCTCCACATCATCCGTAGTATGGCCGCGGCCTAAACGCTTCAAAAACCGGTTATCCCCCGATTGGGCCCCCAAGCTCAAACGGTTAACCCCAGCTGCCCGCAATTGGGCTAATCCTTCACCGTTCACGGTTCCCGGGTTCGCTTCCACCGTCACTTCCGCGCGCGGTTGGAGCGGGGCCACGGCTTGGACCGCCCTAATCAGCCCGGCGAGGGCGGTGGGAGGCAAAACCGTCGGCGTTCCGCCCCCAAGATATAGGGTAGCGACTGTCCAGTCCGGGTTCCATCTTGCCGCCAACTCCCGTTGGAGGGCGACCAGGTAAGGACTAAAATCCCCCGGACGGCCGGGGAAGGAACAGAAATCACAGTATAAACATTTCCGTCGGCAAAAGGGGATATGGAGATAGAGCGCGATTGGTTTCAAGAGCTTCTCCCCTCCGCAAAATCGGCTTTACCAAGGTATTTAATTGCCTTCTCCCTGGTTTTATGGTATTTTAACTTCAGAGAGAGTAAATACGATAGGAACTGGACAAGGATCATCCGTAAAGGGGTTGACTTTATTGTTTGCTACCCTCTGTTTTATCTTTTTTGCCCGGATCTGTGATGTTTCGATCAGCACCGTCCGGATTTTGATGCTGACCCGGGGTAAACGTCTGCTCGCCGCCTTTCTCGGTTTTTTTGAAGTTTCGATTTATATTACCGCCCTCAGCGCCGTAGTGGGTAGTTTGGATAACCCCTGGAAGATCCTGGCTTATGCGCTGGGCTTCTGTTGCGGAACACTGGTCGGCGGGTACCTGGAGGAAAAAATGGCCGTGGGCTATACCTTGGTGGAACTGGTCCCCAAAAACCACCCCCACGAGTTGGTGACCGCCCTCCGGGATGAGAATTTTGGCGTCACCGTGCTGGAAGGGGAAGGGCGGACCGGCCCCCGTTACATCTTAAACATTATTCTCCGGCGCAAAGACCTTTCCCGGTTGCGGGCGGTGATTGACCGGGTGGATCCGGATTCCTTTTATACCATCCTCGATGCCCGGGGGACAAAAGGCGGATACATCATGGGGGTCAAAAAGAAGTAGCCGCGCCCTCATTTACTCTTCAATCTTCAGCACGGCTAAAAAAGCTTCCTGGGGAACTTCCACCGAACCCAGTTGCTTCATCCGTTTCTTACCTTCTTTTTGTTTCTCCAAGAGCTTCCTTTTCCGGGAGATATCCCCACCATAACACTTGGCCAGCACGTCTTTGCGTAAGGCTTTCACGGTTTCGCGGGCGATTACTTTGTTATTGACGACCGCTTGGATCGGCACTTCAAACAGTTGCCGCGGGATAAGATCCTTCAGCTTCCGGGCGAGTAGTCGCCCCTGGTGGTAAGCCCGTTCCTTGTGGACAATGGCGGAAAGGGCATCCACCGGCTTCCCGTTCAAAAGGATGTCCAGTTTGACCAGCTCCGCCTCCTTATACCCGAGAAAATCATAGTCAAAGGAGGCGTAACCTTTAGAGCGGGATTTTAATTTATCGTAAAAATCGATAAGGATTTCGGCTAGGGGGAGCTCATAGTTAAGGAGAACCCGGTCGCTGGTCAGGTACTCCATGGTTTTATAGATCCCCCGTTTTTCCTGGCAAAGTTCCATGATGGGACCGACAAAGTCATGGGGGAGGATAATGCTAGCCTTCACATAAGGCTCCTCCATATACTCAATAACGCCAAAGTCGGGGAGGTCCGCCGGATTACGAACCTCATCCATCTCCCCGTTGGTCCGGTAGACGTGATAAACCACACTGGGCGCGGTCGCAATTAAGTTTAAGTTATACTCCCTTTCCAACCGTTCCTGGATAATCTCCATATGCAGAAGGCCGAGAAAACCGCAGCGGAAGCCAAAGCCCAAAGCATTGGAGGTCTCCGGTTCAAAGGTCAGGGCGGCGTCGTTCAGTTGGAGCCGTTCCAGGGCATCCCGTAAATCGGCATAGTCCACATTATCCACCGGATATAAGCCGCAATAAACCATGGGTTTGGCCGGGCGGTACCCGGGGAGGGGCGTCGCCGCGGGACGGTCACAGAGGGTAATCGTATCGCCGACCTGGGTATCACTGACATTTTTCATCCCGGCTACCAAGAAGCCGACTTCTCCCGTTTCCAAGCTTGCCACCGGGGTCATCGCCGGGGCAAAAACCCCCAATTCGGTCACTTCAAATTCTTTACCGTTGGCCATCATCCGGATCCGGTCGCCCACCGTCAGCCGTCCGTTAAACATCCGGATATAGGCGATCACCCCTTTATAGGAGTTATATTGGGAATCAAAGATCAAAGCTTGGACCGGTTGTCCTTTATCGCCCCGGGGGGGTGGAATCCGCTTCACAATCGCCTCCAAGAGCTCGGCGGTGCCTTGTCCGGTTTTGGCGCTGGCTAAAATGGCTTCTTCCGGTCGAAAGCCAAAAATCTCTTCGAGTTGCTTGGTGATGCGCTCCGGATCCGCACTGGGGAGATCCACCTTGTTGATGACCGGGATAATCTCCAGATCGTGCTCCAACGCCAAGTAGAGATTGGCAATGGTCTGGGCCTCCACCCCTTGGGTGGCGTCCACCACCAGTAAGGCCCCTTCACAAGCGGCCAAGGAACGGGAGACTTCATAGGTAAAGTCCACATGACCGGGGGTATCAATCAAATTGAGAATATATGCATTCCCATCGGCCGCTTGGTAATTAAGCCGGACGGAACGGGCTTTAATGGTAATCCCACGCTCACGCTCCAAATCCATGGAGTCCAGCAACTGCTCGGTCATTTCCCGTTGGGAAACAGCCCCTGTATACTCCAGTAACCGATCGGCCAGGGTGGATTTCCCGTGGTCAATATGGGCGATAATACAAAAATTACGAATCCGACTCTGGTCCACCGTGCTCCTCCTCTACCGGAAAAAATTGACCCGAAGCCACCTTCGGGTTCACCTTTTAATTTCGTAACGATTATAGCATTTTCCGCCCATTGGCGCAAGGGAGCAGCCCCCCCGGGAAATATTGATTTTAACTGCGCCTGTTATATGCTATAATAATTTCAAGTTCATCATCCCAAAATGGAGTTACCCGCTTTCAAAGAAGCTAAGCTTTAGAATACACCCAGTGATTCTCCGGAAGAAGGAAACACCATGTGGCTACGTGGGTAAAGGAAAAGGAGGTAAGTCTATTGCCGGAACAGTACAGTGTGAAAAAGGAATTGCGGTCCGAATGGTATCTGCTCCTGATCTTACTCCTTGTTTTCCTCATCAGTTGGGTGGTCTACCCTTCCCTCCCGGAAAAGATCGCCACCCATTGGAATGTCGAAGGGGAAGTCGACGGATATAGTAACCGTTTCACCGGCGTCTTTTTCATTCCCCTGCTGACCTTAGCCTTCTACTTGCTGTTTATTTTCATGCCGTTGATCGACCCGCGCCGGAAAAATTACCCGGAGTTCATCAAGACCTACCGCCTAGTCAAACTGGCCTTTGTCTTGTTTATGACCGGTCTGCACTTGCTGACGTTGGCTTTTAACCTCGGTTACGACATTGATATTAGCCGGTGCGTCATCCTGTTGCTCGGGATCCTCTTTACCCTATTGGGCCGGGGTCTACCCCGCATCCGCCATAACTATTTTATTGGGATCCGCACCCCTTGGACCTTAGCGAGTCCTTCTGTATGGACTCAAACCCACCAACTGGGCGGGAAGCTCTTTTTCTGGTCCGGCCTGGCGATCATCTTCGGCACTTTGCTCCCGGACCGGCCCCGTTTTTGGTTGATGATGGTCCTCGTGTTGGGCTGTACCCTGGTGGCTACGGTAGCTTCATATATTTATTTCCGCCGCGAAGAGAACGGGGAGAAAGAATGAGGTAAAACCATGGCGTTATTCCGTGTTGGCTGGCGGCGTTCGGCCCTTCTCTTTATCTTCCTCATTTTGTTAATGGGGTTGTTCGACCCAATCCCGGCAACCGCCGCCGAACCCGAATCCTATCTTTTCCGTTTTGGCCTCGGTTGTCAGGGGGTCTTTCCGGAACTGGGCTACAGCGCCGTCTTTAATTTCACAAAACACACGTCTATACAAGGCCTTTTCATATATAATGATTATGCGGCGATCTGGGGCGGCAAATACATCTACCGTTTCCTGCTCCGTCCTACCCATAACCTGTACACTTTCGGCCTGGTGGGCCAATTCGCCTTTTATGACGAGAATTATATCCTGGTCGACACCCCCGGCTTCATCGCCGGCCTTGGCCTTGAATTTACCAGTGGCAGTTTTATCGCCAATCTCAAGTATAACCTGGAGATTGGCTATTCCACCGCCGGTTTCCCGTGGGGGCCCTCCGGTCCCGGCCTGGTCTACGGGGGCGGAATCCATTTCTACTTTTTTTAAACCCCTTGCCGGTGAGGAAGTTTCACCTGCTTAAACGGAAAACGGCCGGGTTATTCCCCCAGCCGTTTTTTGATCTCTTTCCCCACAATCACTCCGGAGATGGAAGCCTGCATCAAGCCCCTGGTCACTCCGGCGCCGTCCCCGACGGCAAAGAGACCGGGGATTTTCGTCTCCAAGTGGGTGCTTAAGTGGAGGCGGGAAGAGTAAAATTTCACCTCTACTCCGTAGAGGAGGGTATTCCGTGAGTTAACCCCGGGCGCAATCATGTCCAGCGCTTGCAACATCTCCATAATGGCCAACAGGTGCCGGTAGGGGAGGACCAGACTTAAGTCCCCGGGGGTTGCTTCGGGCAGGGTGGGGATGACCAGGCCTTTTTTCAGCCGCTCGGGGGTAGACCGCCGGCCCATCTGCAAGTCACCCAGGCGTTGGACCATCACGCCGCCGCCCAACAAGTTGGCCAGGCCGGCGATGTATTTACCATAAGTAATGGGTTCTTTAAAGGGCTCGGTAAAATTCTTACTGACCAGCACGGCAAAGTTGGTGTTGGCGGTTTTTTTATGGGCATGGCTATGGCCGTTCACCGTCATCACTCCGTCGTTATTTTCCACCACCACTTCCCCGTAGGGACACATGCAAAAGGTCCGGACCCGGTCTTCGAAGGAACGGGAATAGTAGATGAACTTACTTTCAAACACCACCGAAGTTAAGGGCTCCATCACTTCCGCCGGGAGCTCCACCCGGACCCCAATGTCCACCGGATTAACCGTGGTCTTCAAGCCCAGACGGCGCCCTTCGGCCACCAGCCATTCGGAGCCTTCCCGCCCGGGACCGACAATGATGTAGGGCGCCCGGTATTCCGCGCCGCCCTTCAGGCGAACACCGACGGCGACGCCGTTCTCAACCAGCAATTCCTCGCAGAGGCTGTTCAGTGCCACTTCAACCCCTTTTTCCTCCAGATAATCCTTCATCGCCTGGAGGACCTCCAGGGTGCGGCCGGAACCCAAATGCCGGATACGCGAAGGAATCAAACGCAGGTCGGCCAGGACTGCTTTCTTCTCGATCTCGGCCACTTTTTCCTCGTCATCCCCGTAGACTTCCTCCGGGGCTCCAAACCGGAGATAGAGATCATCCACGTACCGGATCATCTTATGGAGACGGTCTTTGGAAATGTATTCATCCAAAAAACCGCCCACTTCGGTGGAGAGGGTCAGTTTCCCGTCGCTGAAGGCGCCGGCGCCTCCCCAGCCGCAAACGATGGAACAGGGTTGACATTTGGCGCAGGCAATATGTTGTTTCTTCGCCGGACAAACCCGGTCGGCCAGACTCTTCCCTTTTTCCACAATTAAGATTTTACCAGTCCGCTCCAGCAGTTCCAAAGCGGCGAAAATCCCGGCCGGACCGCCGCCAATAATGATCACATCGTACTTTTTCGCCATTTGATCCACCTTCTTTCTTCGCCGTTTTATTTATGCCAAAAACGGGGAGAAAATAACACGAATAGCGGCAGGATCTCCAGCCTTCCCGCCAACATCAGCAGACTTAGCATCCATTTGGCTAAAGGGTGTAAACTTCCGTAGTTCCCCCAGGGACCCACCACCCCCAAACCGGGGCCAACATTGCCAAGGCAGGAGGCGGCCGCACCCACGGCGGTAACCAAATCGGCCCCGGTGGCGGTCACCCATAAAGTCCCCACGGCAAAAAGGGCAAGGTAAATAAAGAAGAAAGCCGCCATACTGTGAATGGTTGTGGCCGGCACCGCAACCCCATCCAGTTTGGTGGGGATGACTTGCCGCGGGTTAAAAGCTTTGGCGACTTGCCGGCAGGCATACCGGAAGAGCACCACCAACCGGCCGATTTTGATCGACCCCGCCGTCGAACCGGTGCACGCCCCAAAAAACATTAGCACCAAAAGGAGGGCACGGGCCAAGTCCGGCCACCGGTCAAAATTGTCGCTGGAAAACCCGGTAGTTGTCATGACCGAAACCACCTGAAATAGGGCCCGGCGGCCGGCTTCCCCCCAGGGCATACGATCCGTACGAACGAGGGTCATGGCGATCAAAAGGGATGCGACCAGAATCACGCCGCAAAAAACCCGGACTTCCGTACTCCGCCAGAGCGGTTTGAGACTTCTCTTTTTCAGTACCCGGTAGTAAAGGGAAAAATTTAGTCCGGCCAAAAACATGAACACCGTTAGAACCAGTTCGACCGGGAAACTATGAAAGGCTTCCGCACTAATGTTACGGGTGGAATAGCCCCCGGTCGCCAGGGTGCCAAGGGCATGGACCGTCCCTTCGTACCAGGACATTCCCACCCCGCGCAGCATAAGGACCTCAAGAAGGGTAAGCCCGCTATAAATCAACCAGAGCACGACCGAGGTTGTCCGCAGGCGGGGCACGACTTTATCCGGGAAGGGACTGGGCACCTCCGCCTCATAGAGAAAAACCCCTTGCCGTAAAGCGGGAAAAAGGGCCAGGGAGAGGACGATGATCCCCATCCCGCCCAGCCACTGGGTTAAACTCCGCCAAAAGAGAATGCCTCTGGCGGTTCCCTCCACATCGGCTAAGATCGTGGCGCCGGTGGTAGTAAACCCGGACATGGCTTCAAAAAAGGCATCGGTATAGGTTTGGGTTGTTCCCGACCACAGAAAGGGGAGCGCGCCAAAGATGGTCACCAGAATCCAGCCCAGGCCCACCACCGCCAGTCCTTCCCGCCGCCGGAAATTACCCTCCGGTTTGATCAAAGCAAATATTCCCCCGGCCAAAAAAGTAACAATGATGCTTTTGGCAAAAGCCAGGCTGTCGGTTCCCCGGTAGCAAAGGGCAACTCCCAAAGGAACCAGCATAATGATGGCCAATAAAATCAAGATTTTGCCCACTGTATTAAGAACCAACCTTAACCTCATGCTTATCCTGCTCCTCTATGAGTGGTAAAACAGCTTCTCCACCTCTGGGACCAGCTTTTTCAGGGCAAAAACAATCACATGATCCGAAGGGTGAATCCAGGTGTCGCCCCGGGGCACGATGACCTCTCCCTCATGGATTACAGCGCCGATCAGAATCCCGGGCGGAAGCCCCAAATCCCGCAGTCTAGCCTTGATCACCGGTGAATTGGGTTCCGGGATCACCTCCAGGATCTCGGCGTCCCCCGATTGCAAAAGATTGATATGGACAATATTGCTCTTCCGGACCAGTTTCAGGACGGTGTTCACGGTCAAGAGCCGCGGGGTAATGGCCGCCGTCACCCCTACCGTGTCGGCCAAGGGGATGTAATCCTCCCGGCCAATTTCACAGATTACCTCTTCCACCCCAAGTTTGCGCGCCAGGAGACTGGCCATCAGATCATTGCTCTCCGTTCCCAGGAGGGAAACGAAGACATCATCCGGTCCCAAATCCAGCTCCTCCAAAGTCTCCTTCTGGGTCGGATTGGCACAGATAATCTCGCAGCCGGGTAGTTCAGTGGCGATGGTCGCGCAGAGTTCCGGGTTGGGTTCGAGGACGATAATCTCCGGGCTTTTCTTCTTTTGTAACAACAAACGGATAAAATACTGGGCGATTAAACCTCCGCCGGCAATCACCACCCGCCGGAACACCGGTGTTTTCTTCTTCGTCAACCCGTTTAAATGTTGGAACCCCAGAGTCTCCCCCAGGACCAGGATTTTGTCGTTGGGTAAGAGACGGGTTTCCCCCCGCGGGATCAGGGCTTTCCCCTCACGGGCGACAGCGACAATGGTAAACCGCTCCAGGTTAAGGTCGGCGATCCGCTGGCCGGCAATCACCATCTCCTGGTTGATCTTAAGCCCGACCAAACTCAGTTTTCCATCGTAAAAATACTCCACATCGGTGGCCATCGGCACGGCAATTAAACGGAAGATCTCCTGGGCGGCCAAATGCTCGGGGTTGATAATCCGGTCAATGCCGTAATGGGAATAGGAGAGGAAATAAGGATGAAAGGAGGTATAGGCGGGGTTGCGG
>JAAYHY010000078.1 GCA_012735135.1 Bacillota bacterium
ATACGGAGGAGAATCCGGATAACGTCAAACCCCATAACCAAGGCAAAACGCTGGTCAAAGCGGGCCGGGTTGTGGCGGAATTACCCGCGCTCTCCTGGAACGTGGTCAGATTGCGCGTGAAATAAAAAGCCGGTCACTGTGGTTTGTGGAAATCATTTGTATCTTACCGTAAAGAGATAGGGGAGAAAAGATGAATAGGTTAATCATCAATGGGGATCGCAAAAAAGGGAAGATTAACCGGAACATTTACGGACATTTTGCCGAACATCTGGGCCGGTGTATTTATGAGGGTTTTTGGGTCGGGGAGGAATCCCCGATCCCCAATACCCGGGGGATCAGAGAGGATGTCGTGGCCGCCCTCCGGAAGATTAAAGTGCCGGTTCTCCGGTGGCCGGGCGGCTGTTTTGCCGAGCATTACCATTGGCAAGACGGCATCGGGCCACGGGCGAAACGGAAGAAGACGGTCAATGTCTACTGGGGTGGGGTCACGGAAAATAACCACTTTGGCACCCATGAGTTTATGGACCTTTGCGAGCAACTGGAGGCCGAACCCTATATCTGCGGTAATGTGGGCAGCGGCAGTGTTCATGAGATGGAACAATGGATTGAATATATGACTTTTGATGGCGAATCCCCGCTGACCCTTTTGCGGAAGGAGAATGGCCGGGAAAAACCATGGAAATTGAGGTATTTTGGGATCGGTAATGAGAGTTGGGGCTGTGGCGGGAATATGCGCCCGGAATATTATGCCGATCTCTACCGGCAATATCAGACCTTTGTCAAATCTTATGGCGAGAATAAGATTTTTAAGATTGCCTCGGGCTCCCATGATGATGATTATTATTGGACCGAAGTCTTAATGGAGAAGGCCGGTAAGTTTATGGACGGTCTGAGTCTGCATTATTATACGGTTTCGGGCGATTGCTGGCAAAATAAGGGTTCAGCCACCGAGTTTGGGATCGAGGAGTATTTCCGTTGTCTCCAAAAAGCTTTGCTTATGGATGATCTGCTAACAAAACACAGTGCGATCATGGACAAATACGATCCGGAGAAAAGAGTGGCGCTGATTGTGGATGAATGGGGCGCCTGGCACCAGGTGGAGCCCGGGACCAATCCCCGCTTCTTATATCAACAAAACACCATACGGGATGCGCTGATTGCCGGGATCACCCTTAATATCTTCAACCGCCATTGCGACCGGGTGCAGATGGCCAATCTGGCCCAGATCGTCAATGTGCTGCAGGCTTTGATTCTGACCAGAGGCGAAGAGATGATTTTAACCCCCACCTATCATGTGTTCGATCTGTATCAGGTGCATCAGGATGCCGATTTATTAGATTTTCAACTGGACTGCGGCGATTATGAGCTGGACGGGAAAAAGATCCCGCTCTTGAGCGCTGCGGTCTCCCAAGACGGAGCCGGGCGGGTGAATGTCACTCTTTGTAACTTGCACGCAACGGACCAGGTTAGCTTGGAAGGTTGTTTCAATAGTACCGGACTGAGACCGGAAAGGGTAGAGGGAATGGTTTTAACGGCGGACCAAGTGAACGCCCATAATACTTTTGAAGAGCCGGACCGGGTTAAACTGGCAGCGTTTAATGGGGTGAAGTTATCCGGAGCAGATTTTACCCTTACGTTGCCCGCGGCTTCCGTTCTTCGTTTAAGCTTCGTCTGTGCCAAACAAGGAGAGCGCTGACGCCAACTTCTGGTTTATTGAAAAGCCCTTGCCTCAAGGGCTTTTTTTACATATCCACCTTTTTCAGGAATTTTGGCTTTCTCCATAAAAACGCTTATGAGAATATATAAGAAAAGAGAGGATTTTCTTCCATTATCGCGAAAAGGATCATAATTATTACGGATCGGATCGTTATAAATATTTATTTTAGGAGGAATGACAATGAAACCACGGATGATCTTTATCCTCTTTCTTCTGGTCGCGCTGGCTCTTGGTGGCACCGGCTGCACCAAAAAAGAGAGCAACGTGATTAAAATCGGGGTGTTTGAACCGATTACCGGCGCCAACGCCGCCGGTGGGCAGTTGGAAGTGGAAGGAATTAAGCTGGCCAACAAGCTCTACCCGGAGGTGCTGGGGAAAAAGGTGGAGCTGGTGATTGCGGATAATAAATCGGACAAAGTGGAAGCGGCGACAGCCGCCGCCCGTTTGGTGGAGAAAGATAAAGTAACGGCGATCATCGGGAGCTGGGGTAGTTCCCTTTCGATGGCCGCCGGGGATATTGTGAAAAAAGGGAAGGTGCCGACGGTGGGCGCTTCCTGTACCAACCCTCTGGTGACCGCCGGTAATGACTATTATTTCCGGGTGTGCTTTATCGACCCGTTCCAGGGCACGGTGATGGCCAATTACGCCTATAGCAAGCTCAATGCGAAAAGAGCCGCCATCATCCAGGAAGTAAACAACGACTATGCCGTTGGCTTGGCCAAATTCTTCATGGATAGTTTCAGAGCCCTTACCGGCGCGGAAGATTCCATCGTGGCGGTGGCCAATTACAACACCGGGGACCAGGATTTTTCCGCCCAATTGACCAATATTAAGGCCCAGAACCCGGATGTGATTTTTGCCCCCGGGAACTTCACCGAATCGGCTTTGATTATCAGCCAGGCGAGGAAACTCGGGATTAACTGCCCATTTATTGGCGGGGACACCTGGGAGACCCAAGAATTTCTAGATATCGGGCAAGAAGCCGTTGAGGGTGTGGTCTTTTCCACCTTCTTCGCGACGGAAACACCGATCACCGCCGAGTCGGCCAAATTTATCGAGGCTTACCGGAAGGAGTACAATAAAGAACCGGCGGCCGTGGCGGCCCTCGGATATGATGCCTATATTCTAATTCTTGATGCGTTAAAACGGGCCAACAGCACCGACCGGGTTAAACTCCGGGATGAGATCGCCAAGACCAAAAACTTCGCAGGAGCCGCCGGGATTATCACCCTCGACGCGAACGGCGACGCCATCAAAAATGCCGTGATTAAGGTGGTTAAAGACGGAAAATTCACTTACCTGGATACGATTGCGCCACAGCAATAGGTGAAAGATAAGCCCTGCTTTTTCCGGCGCCCCCGGAGAGAGCAGGGCTTATAAAAAACGAAATCGGGGTGTTTACATGGCATTCGATCTATTCCTCCAACACCTGAGTAACGGGATCTCCCTGGGTAGTTTATATGCGTTGATTGCCATCGGTTATACCATGGTCTATGGGATATTACGCTTAATCAACTTCGCCCACGGCGATATTTTTATGATGGCGACCTACTTTGCCTTTTTCGGGATTGTCACTTTTCATATTCCTTGGTACATTACCTTTCCGCTGGTGTTGGTCCTCACGGCCGCGCTGGGGATCGGGGTGGAAGCCACGGCCTACCGGCCGCTCCGGGAGGCGCCGAAAATATCCATCCTGATCTCGGCGATTGGCGCTTCTTTTTTCCTGGAGAATCTGACGATCGTCCTCTTCGGCGGGGTGCCCAAACCTTTTCCTGCGCCCAAGCTCTTTACCGATGTGGTGCAGGTGGGATCGGTTTCCATTCAAAAACTAACCTTTTATATCCCGGTCGTAACGGTCATCTCCCTCCTGGGCCTGGTCTATTTGATTAATAAAACCAAAACCGGGATGGCGATGCGGGCCGTCTCCATGGATCAGGAAACCGCCCGGGTGATGGGGATTAATATCAATCACACCATTGCTTTCACCTTTGGTTTGGGCTCATTCCTGGCGGCGGTGGGCGGGATCATGTGGGGGATGAAGTTTCCGCAGATCCAACCGCTGATGGGAGTAATTCCCGGCCTGAAATGCTTTATTGCAGCGGTGATCGGCGGGATCGGCAATATCGGCGGGGCGGTCATTGGCGGCTTTATCCTTGGGATCGGTGAGATTATGCTCGTCGCTTTCCTGCCCAATCTGACCGGTTACCGCGATGCTTTTGCCTTTATCTTGTTGATTCTGATCCTCCTCTACAAGCCCACCGGGATTTTGGGCGAAAAAACAGCGGAGAAGGTGTGATAGATGGCGACGAAAAAGACCAGAGATCGGGTCCTGACGATCCTCTCTTTACTGTTTTTGCTGGTATTCATTGGTTTTGCCGAGAATCATCTGGATTTATATATTGTCCGGATCCTAAATGTCTGCGCCATTTATGCCATTTTGGGCATGAGCATGAACCTGATTAACGGGTTTACCGGCCTCTTTTCTTTGGGACATGCCGGCTTTATGGCGGTGGGCGCTTATACCACCGCGCTCCTGACCATTCCGCCGGCGGTGAAGGAGCAGATCTTCTACCTGGTGCCGCTGGTTGAACCTTTGGACCGGCTTAACCTCCCCTTTCCAATAGCCCTCTTTGTGGGTGGCCTTTTGGCCGCTTTGGTCGGCGGTCTGATTGCCGCGCCCACGTTGAGATTGAAAGGGGACTACCTGGCCATTGCGACATTAGGTTTTGCCGAGATTATCCGGGTGGTCTTTACCAATACTCAAAACATTACCAACGGCGCTTTGGGTTTGAAAGGCATCCCCGCGCTGACCAATTTGTGGTGGAGTTTCGGTACCGCCGCCTTTACCCTCGTCATTCTGCTTTCCCTGATCAACAGCAGTTACGGCCGGGCGCTCAAGGCGAGCCGGGAGGATGAGATCGCCGCCGAAAGTATGGGGACTCACCTGGCCAAACATAAAACCTTCGCTTTTGTGCTTGGCGCCTTTTTTGCCGGCATTGGCGGCGGCCTCCTCGGTAACCTGCTCGGGACCATTGACCCCAAGATGTTCAGTTTCACCTTTACCTTTAATATTCTTTTAATCATCGTCCTGGGCGGGATGGGCAGCTTGACCGGCTCGATTATCTCCGCCTTTATTGTCACCATCGCCAACGAGTACCTCCGGATTTTGGATGAATCGATTAACTTGGGGTTTATCGTGATCCAGGGGAAAGTGGGGATGAGAGCGGTGGTCTTCTCCGCTTTACTCATGTTTGTGGTGCTTTTTTACCGCCACGGTTTAATGGGGTCTAATGAGTTCAGCTGGGATCGCTTTTTTGCCAGTAAACTATACCGGCGAACCCTTGGCCGTTTCACACCGGGGCAGCGCAAAGGAGGGTACGCCTGATGAGTATGTTAAAACTTGAAGATGTTTCCATGTGGTTTGGCGGCGTCGCGGCGCTGAAGAATTTCAATCTGGAAGTGAGCCAAGGCGAGATTGTCGGGTTGATTGGCCCCAACGGGGCCGGGAAAACTACGGTTTTCAATATAATCACGGGCGTGTATAAACCTTCCCGTGGAAAAGTCTACTTTTTGGACCGGGAGATTACCGGGCTGCGGCCGGACCTGATTACCAAGGCCGGTATCGCCAGAACCTTCCAGAATATTAGGTTGTTTAAAGGGCTCAGCGTTATGGAGAACGTCCTGATCGCCCATCATCTCCACCTCAAAGCCAATTACCTGGAAGCCATCTTAAAGCTCCCCGGTTACCGGCGGGAAGAGCGGCGGATGCGGGAAGAGTCCCTTGCGCTGCTGGAAAGGGTCGGGCTGGCCGATCTGAGGAATGAGCGGGCGAGCGCCCTCTCCTATGGGATGCAGCGGCGGCTGGAGATTGCGCGGGCCTTGGCCACCAACCCCAAGCTTCTCCTCCTGGACGAGCCGGCGGCGGGGATGAATCCGAAGGAAGCGGAAGATTTGACCGAATTTATCAAGGAGCTCCGGACGGAGTTTGACCTCTCCATCCTCCTCATCGAACACCACATGGATGTGGTGCTCAATATCTCGAAACGGATTTATGTCCTGGACTATGGAGTGATGATTGCCAGCGGCCGGCCGGAGGAGGTCCAGAACAACCAAAGGGTAATCGAAGCCTATCTGGGGGTAAACGAAGATGCTGAAGATTGAAGACTTAGTGGTCGCCTACGGGGGAATTGAGGCGTTAAAAGGGATCAGCCTTCATGTGGAAGCCGGTAAGATTATTACCCTGGTCGGGGCGAACGGCGCCGGGAAGAGTACAACCCTGCGCACGGTGATGGGCCTGGTCAAGCCGGTAAGCGGGAGGGTGCTTTTTCAAGGCCGGGACCTGCTGGCGGAGAAGACCCACCAACTGGCCAAATTACACATAACCCTCGTGCCGGAGGGGAGAAGGATCTTCCCCAAGCTGACCGTGATGGAGAATTTAAGGATCGGGGCCTTCTGCCGCCAGGACGAAAAGGAGATCCAAAGGGATCTGGAGTGGGTGTTCAGCCTGTTTCCCATTCTGAAGGAACGCTCCTGGCAACTGGCGGGGACCCTTTCCGGGGGCGAGCAACAGATGCTGGCCGTCGGACGGGCTTTGATGTCCCGTCCCCAGTTACTGATGATGGACGAACCTTCCCTGGGCCTTGCCCCCCTTCTCGTCAAGGAGATCTTCCGGATCATCAAAGAGATTAATCAACAAGGGGTGACCATTCTCCTGATTGAACAGAATGCCAATGCGGCCCTCCAGATTGCCGACCGGGGCTATGTAATGGAAACCGGCCGCATCGTCCTCTCCGGCACCGGCCGGGAACTGCTGGCCAATCCGGAAGTGAAAGCGGCTTACCTGGGGAAAAAGAGATCAGGGTAAAGCGGTTAGTGCAGGATATTGTAAAGGTATTTTTCTTTGTTGTTGATGATAAGTATTATAAGGGGAGACCAAAACCTATCAGGAATTATCGCTCCTGCTGAAGGCAGGAGTTTTTTTATGGGCTATTTAATAAATAAAGGAAGATTGTTATCCTTGCGTGCAGGTCAAAGTTGAGCCCTTGATTATACTTATGTTTAAGGTAAAATAATAATAGAGAAAAAGCGATAATAAAGTACGATTGATGATCAATCGGTGAGAAAAGGACTATGCAAAATCTGCTATTTCCAAGGAGGATAGCCAATGGGTATTACCTCAAAAGATATTGCTAGGATCTGCGGGGTATCAAGAGGAACTGTTGACCGGGCTCTAAACAACAAACCCCGGATAAAACAAGAAACAAAGGAAAGAATTCTGAAGACGGCGCAGGAATTGGGTTATCGACCGGATTTGATCGCCCGGAGTTTAGTTACGGGAAAAACCATGAGTTTGGGTGTGGTTGTCTTTGATATAAGAAACCGTTATTTTGCCCAATTATTGAATTCGATCGAAATTACTGCCAAAAAAAGAGGATATTTCGTTAATATAACCCTTCAGGAAAAGGATCCTTATATGGAAATAAAACTGATCGACAGCTTAGTTGACCGTAGAGTTGATGGGATCATTCTTTGTCCGGTCAATAAAGGGGATGGGGTTGGTGAATATTTACGAAATCTACCGATTCCACTAGTGGTTGTGGGTAATTTTATCAGTCCAGGTATCCCCTTTATCGGTATTGACGAGTTTAAAGCGGCTAGTGATGCTTTTAAATTGATTGTTTCTAAAGGATACCAACGGATCGTTTTTGTCTGTCCCCCTTTGGCGGATAAAGACAAGGAAAACATCTACTCCCATGAAAAAAGGTTGGAGGGTTTTATGGCTGCAGCCGAACAGATGAAAGCCATTGAACACATTGTCATTGACAACTGGGATTATATGAATGAAATTAAAAAGTTGGTCAAAAAGAACGACCTAAAAACGGCTTTCTTTTGTTCCGGTGATACCTTTGCGCTTGAAATAATGAAATTGTTCAGAAGCCTTAAAATTACGATCCCGGATCAGGTGGGGATTATGGGATTCGATTATATTGACACCCTCGAATATGTCACACCGGCCTTGTCGACGATTTATAATCCGGTATCTGAGATCGGAAGCAAAGCTGTCGAGACTCTTATTGACCTAATTGAAGGAAAAGAGGTTGAACCCTATTTACTTATCGAGCATAAGATCATCATGGGCGAGTCCCTTTAAACTTTGGGATAGCATTACCATGGTGTTTCTTAATTATAAAAGATTGATCAATGAGATGGACTGATCAATTTGATAATTGAATCGTAAGGTTTTCAGAGGAGACTGAAGACCTTTTTTATTTTATTCCTACCGACTACAGCAGGTAAACCCAGCTTCTTGTAAATCACCCCCTAATTTGTAGAATTGGAATTGATTATTAACCATTTACAAACAAAATAGATATATGGTATAATAATGGCAAAGACGCGTGCACGTGCACGCACTATGAGGAGGCGGTTGCCGGGAAGAGGGTTAAAAAATTGCTTATTAGGAAGATTCACAACAATTAAGGAGGGAAAAAATGCGGAAGTCAACTTTGTTCTTTATTTTACTGTTGGTATCGGTTTTTTCGATCAATGTTTTTGCTGCAAGCAGTAAAAGTATTACGCTGACTTTTTGGAACGGTTTTACCGGTCCAGACGGGGAGATCCTCCGCGAGATTGTAAACCGCTTTAACCAGGAGCAAAAAGGAAATATTAAGGTTGAAATGGATATCATGCCTTGGGATGTATTTTTCCAAAAATTACCTCCGGCGATTGCGACAAAAACAGCCCCTGATTTTGTACTCCTCGATCCAGTAAACATTCCTGAATACGTAGAGAATGGTGCCCTTGAGCCGATGGATGACTTTTGGGAAGTCACTGGACTAAAAGAAACCAATTATCTTCAGAATGTGTTGGATGCAGGAAAATACAAAGGTAAATATTATGAAATACCAATGCAAACGAACCTGTTCTATCTTTATTGGAACAAGGACCTTTTCCGGGCAGCGGGACTGGATCCGGAGAAACCGCCGCAAACCATGGAAGAATTGGAGAAATATGCAATAAAGCTAACCGATCCGCGAAAAAATCAATATGGTTTTGGCATGCCAATTGAAGGGGTATATTGGTTTAGCTTTATTTGGAATAACGGGGGAGAACTCTTTGACCTCGCGACTAAGAAATCACTATTAGATTCACCTCAAAACATCAAAACTATAGAATGGATTCAGGATTTAGCCCTAAAACATAAAGTCACTCCCCGTGGCGCTACCGGCCCCGACCTAGACAATTTACTAATGAGCGGACAAT
>JAAYHY010000079.1 GCA_012735135.1 Bacillota bacterium
ATGAAAATCGAAAAACGACTGGAAGAACTAGGGGTAAAATTGCCGGAACCGGCGAAACCGGTCGCCGCCTATGTCCCCTTTCGACGCACAGGCAATTTAATTTACATTTCGGGACAGGACTGCCGGGTAAACGGTGAACTGAAGTATAAAGGTAAAGTTGGGAAGGATGTTACGGAAGAAGAAGCCTATGAAGCGGCGAAAATAACGGCGATCAATTTGTTGGCGATCCTCAAGAGCGCCGTTGGCGATCTGGACCGGGTTAAACAGATCGTTAACTTACATGGTTATGTAAATAGCGCCCCCGGCTTTGTCCGGCAACCGTTTGTGATTAACGGGGCTTCCGAATTTCTGGTGGAGGTCTTCGGTGAAAAGGGTAAACATTCCCGGTGCGCGCTCTCCTGTAACGAACTGCCTTTTGATACCCCGGTTGAGATCGAGATGATTGTAGAGGTCGAAGATTGAGCCGGCGCGTCTGATTTACCGTTCCTTGGTATTGGTTTAAAACAAAGGTCTTTCAATTCGAAACACGGTTTCATCAGGCGAAACAATAAAAGTAATTGTTGCGGATAATTAGAAAATTAAAGAAGGGGGATTTTGACAATGGCAAAAAAAGTGGTTACCTTTGGCGAGATCATGCTTCGGCTGTCACCACCGGGCTATCAACGCTTTGTCCAGGCCAACAGCTTCGATGTGGTTTATGGGGGCGGTGAAGCAAATGTTGCGGTCTCTTTAGCCAATTACGGCCTGGATGCTTATTTTGTGAGTAAAATTCCGAAACATGAGATCGGCCAATGCGCGGTGGACCACCTCCGGCGATATGGGGTTCATACCGATTATATCATTCGGGACGGGGACCGGCTTGGGATCTATTTTCTTGAGATCGGGGCTTCCCAACGGCCGTCGAAAGTCGTTTATGACCGGGCGGGTTCGGCGATCGCTCAGGTGAAAGCGGGAGAGTTTGATTGGGACCGGATCTTGGACGGCGCCGCTTGGTTTCATTTTACCGGGATTACGCCCGCCCTTGGGGACGGCCCGGCGGCGGCGACGTTGGAAGCGGTCCAAACCGCGAAGGCGAAAGGGGTAAAAGTCAGCGCCGACCTTAATTACCGGAAAAAACTATGGACGCCGGAGAAAGCCAACCAAGTGATGGGTAAATTAATGGAATATGTGGATGTGGCGATCGGCAACGAAGAAGATGCGGAGAAAGTATTTGGCATTAAGGCCGGCCGGACCGATGTGACGAGCGGGCAGATTGATCATGAGGGATACCAACAAGTTGCCAGGCAGCTTGTGGAGCGTTTTGGCTTGGAGAAGGTGGCGATTACCCTTCGGGAAAGTATTTCGGCTTCGGATAATAACTGGTCGGCCATGCTCTATGATGGTCGTGGGTTTTACCGTTCCCGGGTTTACAAAGTACATATCGTCGACCGGGTCGGCGGCGGTGATTCCTTTGCCGGCGGGTTAATCTATTCGCTGCTTGCCGGGAAGACGCCCCAGGATGCCCTGGAGTTTGCGGTGGCGGCTTCCGCCTTAAAACACTCCATTTTTGGCGATTTCAACCTGGTTTCGGCGGCGGAAGTCGAGACCCTGGCCGGCGGAGATGCTTCCGGCCGGGTGCAAAGATAGGGGCGACAAAATAGAAAAAGGAGTTGGGACTGGCATGGTTAATAAGGAACAGATTATTCAAACCTTGATTGAGACCGGAGTAGTGGCGGTCATCCGGGTGAACGACGCTTCCGAATTACTGGACACGACCATTGCCTTGAATAAAGGAGGAGTCAAGGCGCTGGAAATTACCATGACTTCTCCCGGCGCTTTGGAGGCGATCAGTGAAGCCTCAAACAAGCTGGGCGATGAAGCAATTATTGGGGTGGGGAGCGTCCTAGATCCGGAGACGGCGCGGATGGCCATCCTCGCCGGGGCGAAGTTTGTGGTGGGTCCGGTTCTCAACCGGGAGGTCATCAAGTTGTGTCAAAGGTATAGCATTCCGTGTATTCCCGGGGCGTTCACGCCGACCGAAATTCTCACGGCGTGGGAGGCCGGCGCCGATGTGGTCAAAGTCTTCCCCGCCACGAAACTGGGTCCCTCCTTCTTCAAAGATATTCTCGGACCCTTG
>JAAYHY010000080.1 GCA_012735135.1 Bacillota bacterium
TCACTGCTTCCCTATATTTTAGCTCGTACAGATAGCGGAAAGCAATCGGGTCGCCCACTTCCACAATCTCTACTGAGCGCCTGTTAAGCGAAGTATAGATCCTTTCATCCTTTAACAAGCCGTCCGGATCGGAAACCAAAAATAAACTGGGAAGCGGCTCCTGGAAAAAAGATAGAATATACTCCCGCCATCCGTGCAAAAATGCTCACCTCTACTCCAATCTAAGCCGGGCATTGTCATAATACATCAAGAGATTATTATCTTCCTGCAGGACTTTTTCGGGGATCTTGCGTCCAACCTCCACAATGGTTTGGTAATCCTTCTCACTCCAGGCCTTCTTAAAACCGGTACGCACCGCTTCCAGGCGCACGGTTTTTAACCGTCTTTGCGGCGCCTTTTTATACTCTTCAAATTCCCGCAGTAAAGCTCTCTCCCGTAATTTCTCCAGATCGCCGGCTTTGGAAGGATCCGGGACATACCAGCGGTCTTTGGCTTTAGCCTTGAGCGCCGGATCATCCTTGTCTAAATTCCTTAAGTCTTTAAAATTACTGGAGAGGTAGGAATGGATTTGACTGGGTACAGGTTCCCGTCCATCGTAGCATAAGAAGTTCTGCTCCAAAAGATCTCTTAATTCTATGGGTTTTTCAAATTTATTCCACGCCCGCTGTGTTTCCTGGATAAACTGGGGATGAATCTCCTGGTAGGTTCGAGGTTTCTCTTTCAACAGTTGTCTTAACCATTGCACCGCCGACGCCTCGTCAGTCACAAAGAGTGGAATTTGCTCAAGCCTCTCTGCGGTCAACCGGTGCCGGTCGTACTCCAATGCTTGCTCTGGAAGGAAATACATCCCATCTATCTCTGTAAATCTTTGAGCCAGGCCCTGTTGGAACTCCTGGCTGGAAAGAGGAACTGGATATCCCTTACGGACATAATAGGCTACCATTTGGTCATAAAGGATACGGGGATCTCTTTCTGGAATAAAAAGCAGTGTTCCGTTCTGTTTTTTTGCAACTGGCAAATACTTAAGATGTGTTCTAACAAAATCCCACACACCAGCCTCCGTGGTCGCTTCTTTTAAGAAACGTTCTTCAAAGCCGTCATTGGGTTTATAAGCAGAAATTACAAGATCTTGATTGACAGCAGTGGGAGTGGTTACTGCTTTAAAACTTTTTTTCTTTTTATCGAGAGCCGAAACATTGGCAACAATAAATCCAGCTTCCATAAGTGCCGTTTGAATACTATTCCATACCGCTGCACTGGTATTAGAAAACTCTACTGTCATCCAATGCCCAGGTTTTAAAATCCGATATGCTTCTTTGAAACAGGCGGTCATTAATTGCCGATATTCGTTTAGCCCTTTGCCTTGCACGCTATTTTCAACAGCTTCTAGTTTGTTGTTAGTGAGAACTTTTAACCATGATTCCCACAAAAAATTAAGCTCAGAATAGTTAAGATTATTCCCAAATGGTGGATCAATGAAAATATAATCGATACTGTTATTAGGTATAAGAGATATCGAAGAACTAGATTGTGTCGTACTGATATAATTTCCGTAAATTGAGGGAAAGGAAATTTTTCTTATAGGTTTTATAGCATCATGAATTTGGTTTATAATATTAAGCTCTTTTATTAATGATGGTACATACATAGTTCCTGAAAGTGGACCACCTCCTGCTCCCCAAACACCACTTTGATATGTAAACCTATACAGTTTTGTAATCTGAAAAGACACTTTTGTAATAAGCAAGTAAAGCTTTGAATGTGATAATAGCTTCATTTTTGATAATACAAACAAATTTCTCAAAGTATAAAAATGATGCACATGAGTAAAGCCAATTGGGTCATTGCGTCTTGTTTCTTCACCTTCTATCATCCGATCTGTCGGATACCAATAGGGAATCTCACTGTTTTCAATCTTATTAATCAATTCTAAATCAAATTGATCGGGGATTTTTTCATAGCGCCTTTTTCCTACAGTATAGTTAATCAGCACTGGTACCTGCTTGGCCTGGCGGATATTTTGTTCGATGGCTGCATCATACTTGGTGGCCCAAGCCCGTTCCATATTTCTCTTCGTCAGCCTAGTCTTACAATGGGGGCAGTAGAATTTTTCATGGACTTTTCCTTGCTTTTTATCGACAGCAGTTTCCCAAAAAACAACCTCCCCCGAACATTCGGGGCACACAAAAACATCGGACCAAACAGTATAATTAATCCACCCTTTTGTCTTGCCGTCGATATGAAGCGTCTCATACATCCAACCGCATTCGGCCTCGACTTCTTTCAAAATCTCTTTAGCTTTCCGCACGAAAGCTTCTATATCCACCGGGGTATTGTAGTTATAGGCAATAAAAGTCGCGGCGGGAGAAAGGTCGTTCAGTACAGCCCGGCGGGGGCCGAGTTTGGAAAAGGGAACCCATACCTTTTTCCCGTTTTCATCGGTCTCTTCCCTTAAAATTGTTCCGTCTTTTTCCACCCTATAGCCCAAAGAGACAACAGCATCGCGGTCACCGCACAGTTGGGCGGCAACTCCTGTTATTCCAGTCCCGCAGAAACCGTCAAAGACAATATCACCCGGCTCTGTATAATGCAAAATATAGCGCATGATAGCTTTGTGGGGTACCTTAGTAGGGTAAGGATGATATCTATAAATTGGATCATATTTTCCCTCGTTAACATCAATAGCGTAGGGTTCCCGCTTATAAACATAACCTTCCGGCTTAGCCGGTTTTTGTTTTTCCCATTCTTCGATAAAGTCTTGTAACCAAGGATTAGGACAGGCCGTATAATAGGGAGGATCAGACAAAGCAAGAATATCTTTGTCTTCTGCAATAGGAAAACCCTCGATCTTCCGAAACTCCGGGTCTTTTAGTTTTTCCCGGAGCAGTTCAGAAAAATAGGCTCGGCGCTCTTCATCGTTTTTAAACTTCTTCCCCAAACAGGTAACGGTTGGGTCTTCTCGAGCTGTGTCTTGGCTATATTCAAATTTAAGGTTTTCGTGTTTAGACGACATCTTTATTCCTCCCCACCTGGTAGTTTCAGCATGATTCTTATTCGTTGGGTGGCCTGGGTTCCTATATGGGATGCCAGCATTTTTTCAAAACGCTGGCGCGCTTCTTCTATAGTCAAAGGAGTGCCACCGCCCAGCGCAGAGATTAGATCTGTCAAGGGGATCTCCACCCGTTCAATCCCTTGTAAGCTTTCTTTAAGCGCTTGTAATAGCCGGATATTAATTGGGAAAACAAAAGCCTGGTTCTGGAGAAACTCATTGATTAATTTCTGTCCTTCTTCGCCTAGAAGTTCGATGCTTTTCTTCACTTCCGGGTCATTTAGGTTAGTCATCAGCATTGTAGTCCATTGCTCAAGCAAATCCTGCACCCGGTCTTCATAATCGCCGATGTTTCCTTTTGTTATTTGTTCATCCTTCGGCCGGAACTTGCAATAAGGGCAAAGGGGTTGATTGTCCAGATCGGCTTTTGCCAGTTGCCAACAGGCTTTTGATTCGGAAAGCTCCTCTAATAGTTGCTCCAGTTGCCTGGTGGGCACCAGATCAATTGTGGCTAATTGTTTTAATGCCGTCATTTCTTGACTGGCCAGTAAATCCTGGACTTTACTTTCTTCCGAGGCGTTCAAGCGGGCTTTGGCATGTAAAGCCAGATATAATTCTTGATATTCTGTTTTTAACCGGAGGACAGCCGCTTTTTCGTTTTGACACGGTTCTCCCCGTCGCAAAGCTTGCCATAAAGCATCCAAAGCTGCTGTTGCTTGCTGCTGCCAAGGATGGGAATCAGGAAGTTGCGGTTGGGCAATTTTCAGATAAGTAGCAAACGGCGTTACTTCTTGTGCCCGTTGTTGCAAATCAGTTATTTTTTTGAGTAAATCCTTGGCCTGCTGTTGTTCTTCAATCTCGGCAATCGAATAACGGAAGTTGTGTAGCTTTGCCGGCGTATTGAAAATGAGGATTTTCTCTAGAAATTCCTGAAATTTTAGTAATATCCTTTCATAAGTATCCTTTTCATTCTCAGTCAGAAGAGGTTCTTCCCAGGTTGGAATCTGAGAACGTACTATTTGGAGAACAGATAGAGTTTGGCTTAATAAATGATTGGTTTTACGATTAAGCTCTCTTACACCTTCTTCCAAAGCTCTTTCTTGCAGGAGACCGGGGGCAATCCCCAAGAAATCGAAGAGCACCCTTAGCTCGGGTAAGGGCAGTCCACTGGGGCGTTTAATATGACTAAAGGCTTTTAATTCATTAATGGGCAATTTAATTAGCTGGTCAAATTTCATTGCATCATATGAATTGCCATTAATGGTAATCACAATATCACCATTATAAACCAGCGCCGCCAGTAATACCACCAACAATTCCGGCTCCATAGCAAATTCTTGGGTCTGCTCCAGATCTTCCGTTCCATAACAGGTATAAAGAGTGGTAATCAACTCCGAACGGTTGACAACCTGGCCTTTCTCTTTTTCCTCGAGTTTGTTCAAGATCCATTTAGCATAACCGGAATTTCTCACATTAAGTTTTTCGTCTTCCATTAAGACCAAACCATGCAAAATGGCCAGACCGTTCCTGGTCGGTTCCCCGGCAATACTCTGCAACGCATCTTGGACATAGCTAGTGAAATTCTCCGTGGTCATCGGGGTGCGCAGCCGGATAAAGTGGGGGTAATCAGGATACTTTTGGTCGAACCATCCAGCTAAACAGTTGGCGGCAACATGATCGACAATCTCGGTCGTGCTGGCTTGGGGCGGGAGACCCGTGATCCATTCTTTTACCGGTTTGCCTGTGCCTTGATAAATAATTTCAAAAGCCTCCTGGATGTTTTCCCGGAGCCACTTGTTGACTAACCTCAGGTACTCCCTGGCCTTGTCCTCATAAAGCTTTTTCGTCCCGGCCGCCGCCACCATGCTTAATTCCTCTGCACCCGCATAGAGTGCTAAATACTGGTCAAAGGTCTCGTCTCTTCGCTTCAGTTGGAAAAAGA
>JAAYHY010000081.1 GCA_012735135.1 Bacillota bacterium
CATCTTCGATGAGGTGGTCACCGCCTTCCGGATCGGAATGTCCGGCGCCCAAGGTTACTTCGGTGTCTCCCCGGATTTAACCGTCTTTGGTAAAGTCGTGGCCGGAGGCTATCCCCGCGCCGGTGGTTTGGGCGGAAAAAGAGAATACATGAAATACCTGAGCGCGGGGATTGCCGGGGGCGAAAAACACAAAAAAGCGCTGGTCGGCGGGACGATGGCCGCCAACCCCTTAAGTTGTGTCGCCGGCTATTACACCCTTTGTGAAATTGAACGGACCAATGCCGCCCAAAAAGCCGGGCTGTTTGCGGACAAATTAATCGCCGGCCTGCAGCGGTTGATCGAAAAATATAACCTGCCTTTTGTCGCCTTTAACCAGGGCTCCATCTGTCACCTGGAAACCGTCGGCACCATGCATTTTGCGATCAACTGGAAAAAACCTTGGCAGATTCCGGCAATTTTAAAAGCCACTTCCGAGCGGAAGAAAGAGATGGAGCATATGGGCGCCGCCTATATGGCGGAGGGGATCGTCACCTTGGCCGGAAGCAGGCTCTATACCAGCGCGGCTTATGAGGATGAGATGCTCCCCGACATCCTGGACCGCTTCGACAGGGTCTTTCAGAACGTCGGGGTTAAGGAGTGAAGCGAAAGTGCTGATGGAGCTCGACCAAGCGAAAAGAGCGGTTCTGGCCGCCGGTATTAAACTGGTGGAATCGGGTTTAATCGCCCGGACCTGGGGTAATGTCAGCTGCCGGGTGGATACGGACAGTTTTGTAATCACCCCCAGTGGCCGGAGTTATCAATCGTTATCCGCCGCCGATCTGGTCCGGGTCAGAATCGACGACCTCAGTTACGAGGGGGGGATCAAACCCTCCTCCGAAAGGGGGATCCATGCCGAAGTCTACAAACTTTTTCCCGGCATTAACTTTGTGATCCACACCCATCAAGAGAACGCTTCGGTCATTGCGGCCACCGGCTTGGCAGAAATTCCGGCCGGCCCTGATTACCCGGCGCTGGGCGGGGCAGTGCTTTGCGCCGGTTACGGACTGCCGGGGACGAAAAGGCTCTGGAAAAAGGTGCGCCAAGCCCTGGAAAAGACAAAGGGTAAAGCGGTGATCATGAAACACCACGGCGCCCTTTGCTTCGGCGTCGACGCAAAGGAGACCTTTACGGTCGCTACCCAACTGGAGGAGGCTTGCGCCCATTTTCTGATCGACCATTACCTAAAGCGGAGCGGGGCAACGGAGTATGATCCTTACGCCATGGCCGCCTTTGCCCTTGGCCTTGATAAGCAATCCCTACGGCCGCCGCATTCTGCAGGCCGAAAAGCCTATGGCAACAGCCGCCGGCAGGGTTCCGGTTTTATCTGGTCCGACGGGGCGCAAGAACGGGAGATTACGGAGGCGCAAGATTTGACCGGTTTACCGGCGGAAGCTGAACTTCATCGCATTATCTACCGGCATAATCCGGGGATTAAGGCGATCATTTTCAAAAACACCCCGGGGCTTTTTGCGCTGTCGGCGGCCGGCTTGACGCTCAAACCGCTGCTGGATGATTTTGCCCAGATCATCGGGTTGCAAGTCCGTACGGTCGCGCCGGACGATCCGGACCGGATCGCCCGGGCCTTAAGAAATTCCGCCGCCGTGCTGATCAAAGATACCGGCGCCTTGTGCTGCGGCGTAAGCGAGGATGACGCGGCCGCGGCCGGGATGATCCTGCAAAAAGCAGCCAAAGCTTTGATCGGCGCTTCCCTTTTTGGACCGGTACACCCGATCAACCCGCTGGAATGCATGATTATGCGCTATGTTTACCTGACAAAATACGCCAAGCAGGCTTTGGTCTACGGGGCGGAAAACGGCGGTCACCGGTAATAACGCAAAGGAGATGAGGAGATGAGCACTTTCGTCCTCGCCTATGACGTGGGCACCACTGCTCTGAAAACCTGCCTCTTTGACCTTGGGGAGAAGATCCGGCTACTGGCGGCGGCCGTTGAAGGTTACGAACTTTTTATGGTGGAAGACGGCGGAGTGGAACAGGATCCGGAGGACTGGTGGCGTGCGATGTGCAAGACCACCAGGGAGGTGTTGGCGGCGAGCGGCGTCTCACCGCAAGAGATCGCCGGGCTTTCCTTTTGCGGACAGATGCAGGGGCTGGTCTTGGTTGACGCCCAGGGGGCGCCGGTCCGGCGGGGGATGAGTTACATGGACAACCGGGCGAAAGAAGAGCTGAAAGAGGGATTGGGCCATGGCCTCAAAATCGCCGGCCTGAATGCCTATAAGCTAATTAACTCCATCCGGATTACCGGCGCGGTGGCGGCCAGTGTGAAAGATCCGGTCTGGAAATATAAATGGGTTCAGCGGCATGAGCCGGAAAACTTTGCAAAAGTCTACAAGTGGCTGGATGTGAAGGAGTATTTGATCCTCAAAACCACCGGCCAATTCATTATGACCGAGGACAGCGCCTTTGCGACGCTGCTCTATGACACCCGCCCCGGCCGGCGGGGCTTCAGTAGAAAAATCTGTGCCATGCTGGGCGTGGAGTGGCGACATCTCCCGAAGGTCGTGTTCTCTACCGATCTGGTCGGGCGGATCACCCCGCAGGCCGCCGCCGCGCTTGGCCTGGCTCCGGGGACGCCGGTCTTTGGCGGCGGCGGCGATGCGGCTTTGATTGGGGTCGGGGCCGGCGCGGTGCGGGAAGGAAGCACCCATATTTATCTGGGTACTTCCGGTTGGGTCTCTACTGTTCTCCGCCGGCGGGCGCTGGATACGAAAAACATGATTGCCGCGATCATCGGGGCCCACCCGGCCTATTTCCACTACTTCGCCGAATTGGAGACCGCCGGAAAGTGCCTGGAGTGGGTCCGGGACCACTTGGCTTTGGATGAAATCAATATTTACTTGCAGGGTCAGGATGGCGGGTCGCTGGAGACGGTAAATATGAATTTGTATGACTATATGATGCAAGCCATCAAAGACGTGCCGCCCGGGAGCAACGGAGTGATCTTCACGCCCTGGCTCCATGGGAACCGTTGTCCCTTTGAGGATCCGAACGCCCGGGGGATCTTCTTCAACATCAGCCTGGAGACGGGGAAGACCGAATTGATCCATGCGGTTCTGGAAGGGGTCTGTTATCATTTAAGGTGGCAACTGGAAGCGGCGGAGCGCAAGGTGAAAGCGGCCTCCAGGATCCGGCTGGTCGGGGGCGGGGCGTTGGCCCCCCTTACCTGTCAGATCCTGGCCGACGTTTTGGGGCGGGAGATTGAGACCGTTGACCACCCGCAAAACAGCGGGGCGGTCGGCGCGGCCATCGTGATGGCGGTGGGGCTGGGGCTCATTCCCGACCTGACCGAAGCGGAACATTTGGTCACTGTGAAAGAGCGGTATATCCCCAATCCGGAGCATACCGCTGTTTATGACCGCTACTTTCCAGTCTTTAAGTCCTTATATTATAATAACAATGAAGCCTTTCGGCTGCTCAACGGATAATGACACCAATGTTGGTGAATTCACCAACTCTAATCGGTGGCGTGGCGCCGCTTAATGCGGGCGCCGGCAAGGACGCCGATGAAGAACGGAGGGAAGAAGATGATCAAGACTGTAGCGGCGCAAAGGGAATATTTTCAAACGGGGGCGACTTTGCCTTATGCCTTTCGCGTCAAACAACTGAACACTTTATACCAGGCGATCAAAAAGAATGAAGACTTGATCAGCGAAGCCTTACAGCGGGATTTGGGGAAGTCCCCCTTTGAAAGTTACGCCACCGAGCTTTCCATGGTCTACGGAGAAATTAAACATACGCTCAAGCACCTGAAGAGCTGGATGAAGGACCAAAGGGTGCCGACCCCGGTGCAAAGTCTTGGCGGCAAGTCCTACCTCCACCGGCAACCCTTGGGCGTCGTGCTGATTATGGCCCCCTGGAACTATCCTTTCCAGCTGACCATCACCCCGCTGGTGGCGGCGATCGCCGCCGGGAATTGTGTGGTTCTTAAGCCCTCCCGTTACGCCCGGCATACCTCGGCCGTCTTGGCCAACCTTATTAAAGCCCATTTTCCCCCGGAATATATTGCCTTATTCCAAGGGGGCAAAGAGGTCAACTCCGCCCTCCTCGACCTCCGGTTCGACCATATCTTCTTTACCGGGAGCGTGCGGGTGGGGAAGATCGTAATGGAGGCGGCCGCCAAGCATCTGACCCCGGTCACCTTGGAACTGGGCGGGAAAAGCCCTTGTCTGGTTGACCGGACGGCTGATCTGGAAAAGACAGCGAAACGCATCATCTGGGGGAAAGCCATAAATGCCGGTCAGACCTGTGTGGCCCCGGATTATGTGCTGGTCCACCGGGCGGTCCGGGAAGAGTTAGATGCCGCCCTGCAAAGGGCGATCAAAAAGTTCTTTGGGGAAAATCCGCTTGCGTCACCGGATTTGGGGCGGATCATCCATGCCGATGCCTTTGACCGCTTACAAGGAATGATCACCGCGGAAAAGGAGAGGATTATTGCCGGCGGGGCCAGTGACCGGGCCCGTTTAAAGATCGAGCCTACCCTGATTGATCATCCTGCCCTTGATTCCCCGCTGATGACCGAGGAGATCTTCGGGCCGATTCTGCCAATCATCGCCTACGATGACTTCATGGAAGCGGTGACGATCATCAGGAGCCGGGAAAAACCGCTCGCCCTTTATTTATTCACCAAGGATCAAAAGCTGGCGACCTGGGTGGTGCGTAACCTGCTCTACGGCGGCGGTTGCATTAATGATACCATCATGCATGTGGCCAACTGCCATCTGCCCTTCGGCGGGGTGGGCGCCAGCGGCCTCGGTTCCTATCACGGGAAAAAGGGCTTTGAAACCTTTTCCCACACTAAAAGCATCCTCAAGCAGACCTTTGCCTTCGACATCCCCCTCCGGTATCCTCCGTACAAAGATAAACTTAAACTCTTAAAACGGGTGCTGCGCTAAAAACAGGTTTATATTTCCCGGCAAGACTGGCGGATAACCAACTTTGTCTCAAGGATGATCCCTTTTTGGTGGTTGTTTGCCGTTGATCGGATCAAAGAGGATTTTAGCGGCGATGGAACCCAATTGTTGAATGGGGACGTCAATAGTGGTCATTTCCACTGCCGCTAACCGCTTATTGAAATAAGCGGTTTTTTTATCTCCGCGTGTTTGCGGAGGCTTTTCTTCCAGATGGTAAAAGCTGCGCTTATGGAGAAATAAAGGGGATCCAATCTTGCGGTTCCTGAGCTTAGCTGTACGTTTAGTTTTTGTTTAGAGCCGGTGTGTAAAATCGAGAGTATACTAAAGGGGGCGCTTTTTAGTCAAGGATTCAATAAGGGGATTCCTCCGGGCATTTCCGGGGAGTGGGACGGGGCGCCCGGCAGAAAATAAGACAAAGGAGTTGTTAAGTGATGTCTAAACGATTTGGTTTAAGACTGCTTTCTCTGTTGGTGGCGGTTGTAATCTGCTCCGGGCTCGTTCTGGCGGCTACTCCAGAGTTTTCCGCGGATATGATTATGACCGATGCGAAGGGCAAGGCGACGAAGGGAAAAATCTATGTGCAAGGCACGGATAAAATCCGTCAAGAGTTTGGGAATGGGGATGAGGCAAGCGTCGCGATCTTAAGATTGGATGAAAAAGTCAGTTGGACACTCCTGCCCGACCAGAAGTATATGGAGGTGAAACTGGACTTTGATCCCTTCCAAGTCAACCAGAATGTCGAGTATGAGATGGCGACCCTCGGCAGTGAGACCATCAATGGTTACGCCTGCAAGATAATCCAATATACTTATAAAGACCGGAAATTAGGTATTTTGGTGCAGTGGTTCTCGGAAGAACTGGGTTTTGCGGTTAAGGTCCAAACAAAGGATGCCAAGGGAAAGGTCACTTCCACTGTTGAGTATCAGAATATAGTCGAAGGCAAGCAGCCGGCAGAGTTATTTGAGATCCCAAGCGGGTACTCGAAGTTCTCCATCATCCCCAAACTGCCGTTTTAAAGGAGCACAAGAAGGCTTGTTTCTCCTACCTCTCGAATAAATAAAAAAGCAGAAAGGAACCCGAAGGGTTCCTTTCTGCTTATCTCCAGGCGCATCCGAAAGAGGGCGCTTTATTAACCGAAAAAGTTAAAGTATCCTTGAATTAAGACAATAATGATGATAATCGGCAGGACCCATTGGAAATATCCTTTCAACGCGCGGGGCAGCTTCACTCCTTCGCCGGAGTTCACTTCCTTCAGGTAGTTGTCAAAACCCCATCCCCAGCGGGTGACACAGAAAAGAAGGTAAATCAGCGAACCCAAGGGGAGCAGGTTGTAGCTAAGAATGAAATCCTCCAGGCTTAGGATGTCCGTGCCTTCGCCTAAAGGATTGAACCCGCTAAGCACATTAAACCCTAAAATACAGGGAAGCGAAAGGATGATCATCAAAACCATATTAATGAGTGAAGCTTTCTTCCGGCTCCAGCCCCAAAGATCCATGGCAAAGGCGATAATGTTTTCAAAGACGGCGATGACGGTCGAATAGGCGGCAAAGGTCATAAAGATGAAGAACAAGGTGCCCCAGATTCGCCCGCCTCCCATCGAATTGAAGATATTAGGCAAGGTAACGAAGACAAGGCCGGGGCCTTCGCCCGGGTCAACGCCAAAAGCAAAGCAGGCCGGGAAGATAATGAGTCCGGCAAGCAGCGAAACTGCCGTATCGATCGAGGCGATATTGATCGATTCGCCGAAGAGATTCCGTTTTTTATCGATGTAACTTCCGAAGATTGCCATCGAACCAATGCCCAGACTCAAGGTGAAAAAAGCCTGGCTCATCGCAGCGAAAATCGTTTCCCAGACCCCATTTTCCTGCATCCGGTTAAAATCAGGCAGCAGATAAAAGGTTAAACCGGCTCCGGCGTTGGGCAAGGTCATCGCTTTGATGGCCAGCACAGTAATGATCGCCAGCAGCAGGACCATCATGACCTTGGTCACCTTTTCCACACCTTCTTGCAACCCAAGGGAACAGACGCCAAAGCAAAAGACGGTGGTAATTGCCATCCAAAGGGTCATCTCTAACGGGTTGGCGGTAAGATTGGCAAAAACCTGTCCCACCTGCTCAATATTGAGCCCGTTAAACTGTCCGGTCAGGAACTTGTAGAAATAAGCCAGCATCCATCCGGCAACGGTGGTGTAAAACATCATGAGCAGATAATTGCCGGCGATACCCGCATATCCCATCAGGTGCCACTTTTGCCCTGGGCGCTCCATCACCTGGAAGGAGGTGGCGATACTTTTCTGACTAGCCCGTCCAACCGCCAGTTCCATGGTCATGATTGGTATACCAAGCGCAATAATACAGATCAGATAGATCAGAACAAAGATTCCTCCACCGTACTGCCCTGTGATGTAAGGGAAACGCCAAACATCACCCAACCCGATGGAACAGCCCGCCGAGATTAGAATAAAGCCCAACCGGGAAGCAAACCTTTCTCTCTTTTCCACTTCATAACCTCCTTCATCACATCAACAATTCAGTGGTTTCTGAGACCGGTTTATAAAAATTGGTTAAATTATGAAATAAATTATATGATATTATCGGTTATTTAGCAAACAAAATTTGGCCGGTGCCAAATGGCTTCTTGTTTAAAATAACCGGTAATTGCAGGAAATTGCCGAATAAAATGGAATTATACCACTAAGAAATGGACTTTAGTGGATAGTGGCAAAACGTATCCAGAAACCAATCCGTTGCTGAGCAGGGGTCAAATTTTCAGTCCTTATTTTTGAAAGTGGCGGGAGGAGAAAACAAAGTGAAAAATAACGCTTTGACCGAAGAAACTATTTTCATCATCGAAGAGAAGTGCCAGGGGTGTAATAAATGCATCAGAAACTGTCCGGTGTTTGGGGCTAATGTCTCCTATACCATCAACGGTGCGACCAAAGTCAAGGTCAATCCGGAGCTGTGTATTCATTGCGGGAAGTGTATCGAAGTCTGCGACCATTACGCCCGGGACTACAGGGATGATACGGAGCGCTTCTTCCACGCTCTCCAGGAAGGAGCGGCCATCTCCGTCCTGGTTGCGCCATCGGTGCGGACAAACTTTCCCGAGTATAAACGGGTGATCGGGTTCTTAAAGAAAGCCGGGGCCCATTTGGTCTATGATGTTTCCTTTGGGGCCGATATTACGGTCTGGGCCTACTTGAAGGTTTTGGCGGCGACGGGGGTAAGTTCAATTATTGCCCAGCCTTGTCCGGTGATCGTGAACTATGTGGAGAAGCACCAGCCCGCGTTGGTCGATTATCTGGCCCCGGTGCAAAGCCCGATGATGTGCACGGCCATCTACTTGCGGAAATACACCGGCTGTCGCGATAAATTAGCCTTTCTTTCGCCCTGTATCGGGAAGAACGATGAGATCAGAGACGCCAACACCGAAAAGATGGTTGAATACAACGTGACATTCAAAAAACTCCTGGATTACATGGCTAAAAACGGTATCAAGCTACAAGAGTATCCGGAACGGGAATTTGACGATCCGGGTTGCGGCTTGGGATATGTTTTCCCCCGGCCGGGCGGCCTCCGGCAAAATGTCGAGGCGGTAGTGGGGGACGTCTGGATTCGGCAAGTCGAAGGCCAGGAAGAAGCCTATCGCTATCTGCAGGAATACAGCCGACGGCTGGAAAGAGGGAAAAAGCTGCCCACCTTGGTGGATATTTTAAACTGCCCGTATGGTTGTAACAAAGGAACCGGAACATACCCGGGGGGTGATCTTGACGATATTGACCTGGCTATGCAGGCGTTTTCCCAAGAAAAGCTGGTCAACAAGAGGGGCCAGCGGGGAAAAAACCCCTCCGCCAAACTCTTCCGGTTCTTCGATAAAAAGTTGAAACTGGATGACTTTTCCCGCCGGTATAAAAAAGTAGACGTGCGGCCCTTAAAGGAACCGACCCGGGAAGAGTATGCCGCCATCTTCTTAAAGCTGCATAAGGACACGCCGGAAGCCCAAAACCTCAACTGCTCGGCTTGTGGTTATCAGAGCTGCCGTGATATGGCCCGGGCGATCTTTAACCAACTGGACCGGCCGGAAGATTGTATGGATTATAACCGAAAAGAGGTCATTCTGGAGAATAAAAAACTTGAGGAAAAAAATTTGGAGATCCAAAGGATGTTGGCGGAGATCACCGCCCTCAGCGAAGAACGCCAGGAACGGGCCGCGGAGCTAACCAGGAGGATCCATGAGATCACCGTCGCCATGGAGGAAGTTTACCGCCAGAATGAACAGGCGGCGCAAGCCATTGAGAGGATCGGCGATGATGTGCGCGAGGTTGCTGAGTACGCCGAAACCCTGCGGAAGCTGATTGCGGAGATCAATGACAATGTGGACCGCTTTACGGAAGCCACCGCGGATATTCTTGGCGTGGCGCGCCAGACGAAGATTCTTTCTTTGAATGCCGGGATTGAAGCGGCCAGAAGCGGCGAACACGGCAAAGGATTTAATGTGTTGGCGCAAGAGATCAAGAGGTTGGCTGAGAAATCCCAGATCACAGCGGAAGAGGCCTTAGGGAACGAAGAAGCCATTCAAGATTTGGTCAGTAAGGTATATGAGATCTCCAATACGGTCGATCAGAAGATGGCCGCCGTTAATGCGGCGATCATGAATATCGCCGACATCATACAAGAATTTACTTCCCAGGGTGAAGAGATGGTGGCCACCGCCACCCAGATTGTACACGACTATGCACAGAATCAGGTCTGATCAAGAACAGGTTGCCTGGTAACCGCCGTCCTTCGCCATCACCACCCGGACCGGAGTAGCCGGGAACGCTGCCCCGGATCCCGCTTAAGGTATAAAGCCCGCTTGAACAGCGGGCTTTTTGCGTTGGCGTCTCCGGGCGGGGCTTTTGACCGAAGCGGCCTGCTTCTCTGGGACAACCGTTTTCGAGCGGCCCGGGGCCTTTATTAGCGAAGAAAGCGTGATTTCCTTATTTAGCAGTGGGTTTAGTTTTTGTTGAGAGGCGGTGGGTATGATCGGGACGGGTGCTTTTTCATGGCGGTGCTTTCGGGTTTCCTCCGGAGAGTGCGACCGGGCGCCTGGTAAATAAGATGGCAAAGGAGTTGTGAATTAATGGCAAAACGGATTGGATCCAGACTGTTTTTTCTAATAGTAGTAGCTTTAATCGTTTCCGGGCTCGTGCTGGCGGCGACACCAGAGTTTTCTGGCGAGATGATTCTGACCGACGCGAAGGGTAAGGTGACAACCGGAAAGATCTATGTGCAGGGAACAGATAAGATCCGCCAGGAGATCAGCGATGGCGATGAGGTCAGTGTCACCATCCTGCGCTTGGATAAAAAGCTCAGTTGGACGCTGCTGCCTGAGCAGCAGTATATGGAGGTAAACTTACCCTTTGATCCCAACCAACCCAACCTGGATCTCGAGTATGAGGTGAAGACGCTCGGCAGTGAGACCGTTAATGGCTACCCCTGCCAGATCATTCAATATACTTATCAAGAACGGAAATATGGGATCTTGGTCCAATGGTTCTCGGAAGAACTGGGTTTTGCGGTGAAGACGCAAACGAAGGATGCCAAAGGGAAGGTCACTTCAACCGTGGAGTACCGGAACATCGTCGAGGGTAAACAGCCGGACGAGTTATTTGAGATCCCCAGCGGGTACACGAAGTTTTCAATCATTCCCAAACTACCCTTTTCCTTTTAGAGCGGACACCCAGCGCATATTACTCCATATTGCTGTTAGAAAGGAACCCAAGCGGTTCCTTTTTATATACCTTTCGTTGCAATTTGATCTTCCCGTCACCCAAACACCTGTGGGGCTTACCGCAATCACCCAGCGGCCGTGCTTTTTGTTTATTTTTTGTTGAGCCTTGGTGTTTAAAATGAGAAAACGGGGACCAGATAAGGCAGAGCCTTCGATAAGTGAAGGAGGTGGTCATATTGGACCGCACGACATATGAAGGAGCAATTAGGCTGGTTCTGTTCATCCCTTTGCTGAGCTGGGGGCTGGGCGTTGCCCCGTCCCCATCGAGTACGAAAAGAGAGGAGGAATTATTATGAAGAGGATCACTGTTTTTCTGGTTTTATCCCTTCTGGCATCGATCCTCATCGGCTGCGGTGGCGGAGGTGGAGGAAGCAGAGGGGTTACAATCAGTATTTCACCCAAGAATGTGACGTTACTGCAGTGGCAGGAAGAGACTTTTACCGCTGTCGTTACCGGCCTTTCCGATCCGCGCGTAACCTGGTCGGCGACCGGGGGCGAGATTGATGAGAATGGTCGCTACTTGGCAACTGAGGTCGGAACCTTTGAAGTGATCGCCACCAGTAAGGCGGATCCTTCAAAAATGGCAAGAACCAAGGTTTATGTATTTGCACCACGGGCCGAAGATTTCTACGAGATCAAGGCTTGGCAGGGCTATGTTACTTGGAAAGTTAATGACTCATGGAGCAGCACCGATGAGGCTGGTGTAACCTATGCGCATCAGTTCAGGGAGGATATAAAACGAGAATACTGCCTAGAAGAGAAAGGTTACTATAATTGGTGGCGCCGTTCCGATTCTCCAATTGAGGTCTCAGGTTCGATTCACGACCGGTCGGATGAGCTTCCGGATCGGAAAAATTACGGAGAAATAAAATGGAATGGCAGCCTCATGGTTGTTCCCGAGAGCCTCTCCAATACAGACCGTCTTTTGATTGACGAAGACGCAGGGACCTATTCGATTGTGCTGTACTCATTTGGCGTTCCGGAAATTAAAAGAATCCTCTACGAGGATGACGAGCCCTGGGAAAGTTGGGAGAGTGGATTGCCGGAGATTAGGATCATTGACCAGCCGCTTCCAGCTGTGGGGACAACTTTATCCGGTAGTATGGTGCAGAAGGATTACTTATACCCGCTATGGTTCGCCACTGGGGCTGGTGAACCGAAGGAGACCGACGTGACGATTACTTGGCACTTCGTCCCAAAAGAAAAATAAGTTAAAGCATCTTGGACGTAGGCCATTTGCACAAGGAGTAACGGGAAAAACCAAAGAGAATGGAGGGATTATTTTGTTCAACCGCAAAGTGAAAAAAGGATCTCCCTGGTGCCGAAGGGGAGGAGTTTTTTCGCCCTGCTGTTCTTTCTCCTGTTCTTATTGGGCTTGACGCCGGACAAAGCATCTGCCAATGCGTATCAAACGCCTGAAGGATATGATCATTATGAATACCAGAAGCTAGTATCTTTCCTGGAGTACTCGGACAGCGGAGTTAAAAACGGCG
>JAAYHY010000082.1 GCA_012735135.1 Bacillota bacterium
CACTAAGCTTTCGCCAATAAGTGAAACCTATCGGCTAGGCTCCGTTCGACTTGCATGTATTAAGCACGCCGCCAGCGTTCGTCCTGAGCCAGGATCAAACTCTCCGTAAAATCTTGAAGAGCTCGATTTAAGCTCATCTTCTTCTTCTTGACGCGTCAGACTTATTACTATCTCTAGCAATAAGCCCGCACTTCTTTCGCACACTCCCGGTTCCCCGAGAGTCCGCGCTTACCTGTCTAGCTGTTCAGTTTTCAGGGTTCAGTTAATTTTTGCTTTGCGTTCCAGGGTTTGCTCCCTCCCGGACGCAAAATATATCTTACCACATTCTCTTGCCCTTGTCTACATCTTTTTTTTGGATAAAAACTTAATAAATTTCGTTCAGGTGTCTTTGTTGTTTAAGAAGAGGCAAGAAAAAACAGCCAATAGCTGTTGTAATTTAAATGGCGGAGAGAGAGGGATTCGAACCCTCGCTAGGATCACTCCTACTAACGGTTTAGCAAACCGTCCCCTTCAGCCAGCTTGGGTATCTCTCCGTGTATTAAATTTTGCTTGTTCGAATGGCGGAGGAGGTAGGATTCGACCCCACGAGGCCTTTCGGCCTAACGGTTTTCAAGACCGCCTCCTTAAACCACTCGGACACTCCTCCATAACGAAGACTATTTTAGCATGAGTTATAAAATTAGTCAATATATTAAAAGCTCAACAAGATTAGTGGTAAAACCGGCAAAATATTTCACTTTAAAAAACCCCCGTTAGGACCGGTAATATCCCTTCGGAGGTATATCAAGCGTTGTAACCACCGGCCTTTATTTAATAACCGTTATGCCGCCCATATAAGGAACGAGGACTTCCGGAATAGCCACCGAGCCGTCGGCTTGTTGGTAGTTTTCGATAATCGCCGCCAGCGTCCGGCCAACGGCCAAACCGGACCCGTTCAAGGTGTGAACAAATTCGGGTTTGGCATCGGGTTCCCGCCGGAAACGAAGGTTGGCCCGCCGGGCCTGGAAAGCCTCAAAATTGGAGCAGGACGAGATCTCCCGGTAGACGCCAAAACTGGGGAGCCAAACTTCCAGGTCATAACATTTACTGGCCGAAAACCCCATATCCCCACTGGAGAGCAACATTACCCGGTAGGGTAGGTTCAGTAACTGTAAAACTTCTTCCGCGTCATGGACCAAACTCTCATGTTCCCGGTAAGAGTCTTCCGGGGTTGTCAACTTCACCAATTCTACTTTATTAAATTGATGTTGGCGGATTAATCCTCTCGTGTCCCGCCCGGCCGAACCGGCCTCAGCCCGGAAACAAGCAGTGTAGGCCACATATTTTTTTGGTAAGCTCGCCGCTTCCAGGATCTCCTCCCGGTGTAAATTGGTGACCGGCACCTCCGCTGTGGGGATTAAGTAATAATCCCCGGTCGTCACTTTGAACATATCTTCCTCAAACTTAGGCAACTGACCGGTCCCTACCATACAATCGCGATTTACTAAAAAAGGCGGAAAGATCTCGGTATAACCATGCTTATTAATATGTAGGTCCAGCATAAAGTTGACCAGGGCTCTTTCCAGCCGCGCCCCCAACCCTTTGAGGACCGTAAAGCGAGCGCCACTTATTTTCGCCCCCCGCTCAAAGTCCAAGATCTCTAATTCCTCACCAAGCTCCCAGTGGGGTTTAGGTTCGAATCCAAACGTTCTGGGCGTGCCCCACCGCCGGATCTCCACATTGGTTTGGTCATCGGAGCCAACCGGCACATCTTCCTGGGGAAGATTAGGCAGGGTGTAGAGAATCCGGTTAATTTCTTCTTCAAGCGTACGGACAACCTCATCCAAACGCTTAATTTCTTCGTTAACCTCTTTCATCTCATTGATCAGGTTCGTCGCATCGACTTTGGCCGCTTTCAAACGTCCTACTTCTTTCGAAACCACATTCCGTTTATTCTTAAGGGCTTCAACCTTGGTTAAGTTTTCGCGGCGCTCCCGATCTAAGCGCAATAACTCATCCACCAGGCCTTCAGCGCCCCGTTTCGCCAGTCCCGTCCGGACCTGGTCGGGATTGGTGCGGATTAATTTCAGGTCAAGCATCTACCTCTTCTCCTTCCCCCGTTGCGTTTATCTATAATATATCCTTTTTTTCGATGGTAAACAATACCTCTCCGCCACTTGCCCTTTTCTTTCTTTTCACAAAGACCTAAAGGCAAGGAAACTCACCCGGACCGGGTGAGTTTCCTTTTAACAGAGGCCTTATTTTATTCTTGGGCCAACCGTTTGTACATTTCGTAACGGAGCTTCGCGTCTTTTTCCGCTTGGGTGTAGAGTTCTTCGGCCTGCTCTGGGAATAATTTTTTCAGAGATGCATACCTCACTTCACCCATGAGGAACTCGCGGAAGTTACCGGTCGGCTCCTTGGAGTCAAGGATGAAGGGGTTCTTCCCAGCAAGGGCCAGTTCTGGATTATACCGGTACAAGGGCCAGTAACCCGCTTCCACCGCCAACTGTCCTTCCCGTTGGCTCTTACTCATATTGATCCCGTGGTTAATACAAGGCGCATAAGCAATGATCAAGGAAGGACCTTGGTAACGTTCGGCTTCTAAAATGGCCTTCAGCGTCTGGTTTTTATTGGCTCCCATCGAAATCGAAGCCACATACACATAACCATAGGACATGGCCATCATGCCCAGATCTTTCTTCTTCACCCGCTTGCCGGCGGCAGCAAATTTGGCAATCGCACCGGTCGGGGTAGATTTCGAAGACTGACCACCGGTATTGGAATAAACTTCGGTGTCGAGGACGAGAATATTAACATCCTCACCGGAGGCTAAAACATGGTCCAATCCGCCGTAACCGATATCATAGGCCCAACCGTCACCACCGAAGATCCAAACGGATTTCTTCGTATAAAGATCTTTCATCCCGGCGATCGCGGTGAGGACTTCTTTCATCTCTCCGCCGGCCTGCGCCGCCGCCGAATCGATTAAGGCTTTAATCTGGTCGCCGGCTTTCCGGGAGGCTTCCGCCTCATCCTTCCCGGCCAACCACTGGGTGAAAGCAGTCTTTAATTCGCCTTCCAGACCCAAAGCCAAGGCTTGGTTGATCAACTCCTCCAGTTTCGCCCGGCGTTGCCGCAACGCTAACTGCATCCCGTAACCATACTCGGCATTATCTTCGAAGAGGGAGTTGGCCCAAGCCGGCCCATGACCCTTCTCGTTTACCGTATACGGACAAGTCGGCGAACTTCCGCCATAAATTGAGGAACAACCCGTCGCATTGGCAATCAACATCCGGTCCCCAAAGAGTTGGGTCACCAGTTTGACATAGGGTGTTTCACCACAACCGGCACAAGCGCCGGAGAACTCAAAGAGGGGTTGCCGGAATTGACTTCCCTTCACCGTTTCCGGATTGATTTCCACATCCGGTTTGGGTAGAGCCTCGGCAAACTTATAATTGGCCGTTTCGGCCTCAACCACTTCTTCCAAGGGAACCATCTTCATCGGGGTCCCTTTCGCCGGACAAATATCGACGCAGTTGCCGCACCCGGTACAATCTAACGGCGAAACCTGAATCCGGAATTGGTAACCAGCCAATTCTTTCCCGATCGCCGCTTTGGTGGCAAAAGTTTCGGGCGCCCCGGCCAAGTTCTCCTCTTTCGCAAGATAAGGACGGATGCACGCATGGGGGCAGACAAAGGCGCACTGGTTACATTGGATACAATCATCCGGGCTCCACTGGGGAATAGTAACGGCAATACCCCGTTTCTCATACTTGGTGGTCCCCACCGGAACCGATCCGTCGGGGTTAAAGGCACTGACCGGGAGTTTATCCCCTTCTTGCCGGAGAATCGGACGGATTACATTCTTTACGTAATCGGTGGCTTCTTCTTCGACGATTTCCGCGCCGGTCGTGGCGGTCGCCCAGGAAGCCGGATATTTGATCTCTTCCAAAGCCTCGA
>JAAYHY010000083.1 GCA_012735135.1 Bacillota bacterium
ATGTAGGTATCCTCCTCTTTACCTTTGCCGTCCTTTTTCAGGTGGTAACTTTGCCGGTGGAATTTAACGCCAGTAAACGGGCTTTTGCCATGTTGGAGAGCGAAGGTTATTTACTACGGGGGCAAGAAGTGGCCGGCGCCCGTAAAGTGCTGAACGCGGCAGCTTTAACCTACCTGGCGGCGACCGCCATGGCGGTGCTCCAACTTTTCCGCCTCCTTTTGCTCCGTGGTTACCGTGACGACTAAACAAAACTCGGGCCGGGCGATCGCCCTGAAAGCCCTGATCGCCATTGAGGAAGCGGGGGCTTATGCCAACCGGGTCCTCAACTCCTTGTTTGCCCAAGAGCAACCAGAGGAGATGGAGAAGAGACTGGCTACCGAGTTGGTCTTCGGCGTCCTTCGCCAGCAGAATTACCTTGATCACCTTCTACAACAATTATTAACGAAGGATCTTTCCGCGCTGCCCACCGCAGTGCGGGGGGTTCTTCGTTTATCTATATATCAGTTAAACTTTACGCCCCATCCGGTTTACGCGGTGGTCAACGAAGCGGTCTCTTTAACCAAGGGGGGCAAATACCGGGGGTTGGCCAATCTGGTCAACGGCGTCCTCCGGGGTTACCTGCGGCGGAAAGGAAACCTGACCCTTCCCGGGTTTGAACAGGATCCCATCGGGCATTTGACGATTGCCCATTCCCATCCCCGTTGGCTGGTAGAACGTTGGGTGCAACGCTGGGGGTTGGAAACAACCCACCGTTTGGTCGAAGCCAATAACACCCCGGCTCCCCTCAGTATTAGAACCAATACTTTGCTGGTCAGCCGGGAGCAGCTTTTGACTATTTTGAACGGCGCCGGGATCGCAGCCGAACCGGTTCCGGCCCTGCCCGAGGCATTGCGGCTCAAGTCGGGCCGGGAGCTGACCACAACCCCCTGGTGGCAAGCGGGGTTTTTTTACATCCAAGATGAGGCCTCCATGTTGGTCGCCCATCTACTCGCCCCCCACCCCGGGGAAAACATCGCCGATTTATGTGCTGCCCCGGGAGGTAAAACTACCCATCTGGCGCAACTAATGAAGAATACGGGGCGGATTTACGCTTTGGACCAATACCCCCACAAGACGAAGTTGATTGCCGACAATGCCCGGCGGCTTCAGATTAAGATCATCGAAACGGTAACCACCGACGCCAGGAATTGGCGTCCGGACCGGCCCCTTGATGGTCTTTTGCTTGATGCGCCTTGCACGGGGACAGGCGTTTTACGCCGCCGCCCGGATATTCGTTGGCGGCGCCAACCGGCTGATCTAAAGGAACTGGTTGCGCTCCAGGAAACTTTACTGGATCATACCGCAACGCTCCTCAAACCGGGAGGGCGGCTGGTATACAGCACTTGTTCCATTGAGTTCGAAGAGAACGAAGGGCAGATCCGTCATTTCTTAGCGACCCATCCCGAGTTCAGGGTGGAACTGCCCGGCAATTTTGCCCCCTCCTTGAAGGGGTTCCGTTCGGCGGAGGGTTTTTTGATCCTGCCCCATTCCCAAGAGCTAGACGGGTTTTTTATGACCCGTTTAGTAAAGATTAAGTAACAAAAGCGTAGAAATGAGCCGGAAATCTGGTTTGTCCGTTGTTTTCTGGTAAATTTTGTGATAAAATTAACAAAAATTTACCTTCTATTCCTTTGGCCAGATTCTTGAAATTAACCGAGGAGGTGTTTTACTTGGAGATTTACATTGATGGTCAGTTTTACCCAAAGGAGGAGGCCAAAGTTTCCGTATTTGACCATGGGCTCTTGTACGGAGACGGGATCTTTGAAGGGACCCGCGCCTATAATGGGCGGATCTTTGAATTTGACGCCCATATTGACCGGCTTTATGCTTCGGCGAAAGCGATTGCCCTTGAAATTCCCATGAGTAAAGAAGAGATGAAAAGGGCCCATATTGAAACGTTACGGAAAAACCAATTGTCAGACGCTTATATCCGGACGATTGTCACCCGTGGGGTAGGTGACTTGGGTTTGGACCCCAGGAAATGCAGCCGGCCGACGGTGATTATTATTGCGGACCGGATTAGCCTGTATCCGGAGGAGTTTTATGAAAAGGGTTTAAAGATTATCACCGTGCCGACCAGAAGAAATCTGCCCGAATCAGTCAACCCGATGATCAAATCCCTCAATTACCTCAATAATATCCTGGCGAAGATCGAAGCGAATCTAAGCGGCGCCGCTGAGGCGATCATGCTTAACCAGGAAGGTTACGTTGCCGAGTGTACCGGTGATAATATCTTTATTATCAAAGGACAGACCTTGGCCACGCCCTTGGTTACATTCGGGGCTTTGAAGGGGATCACCAGAGGAAGGGTGATGAAACTCGCCGCTGAGCTCGGGTTGGAAGTTGTCGAAACGGCCTTAACCCGTTATGACATTTACGTGGCGGATGAGTGTTTCTTGACCGGAACGGCGGCGGAAGTGATTCCCGTAGTTGAGGTCGACGGCCGCCAGATCGGCGACGGTAAGCCGGGCCCCTATTCCCGACAGTTGAAGGAGGCTTACCACCGGTATGCGATGGCTAATGGCACACCCATCTATTAAGCCAGACTTGGAGGTTTGGCAATGGTCAAAGTGATGGTCCCCGCCACCAGCGCTAATTTGGGACCGGGGTTTGATTTTCTCGGCCTGGCTCTGGAGTTATATAATACGGTCAGTTTTACCCCGGCCCCCGAATGGCGCGTCACCGCAGAAGGATATGGCGCCGAAATGCTTGCCGGGCGGAATGATTTACTGGTATGTCAGGCTTTGGAGAGGGTTTTTACCGCGGCGGGGCAAAAACTGACCGGCGGGATTGTCCATCTGGAAAACCGGATCCCGGAGGCCGGTGGCTTGGGCAACAGTGCGGCGGCGATTGTCGGGGGATTGGCGGCCGCCAATCATTATTTAGGTGAACCTTTGACCAAAGACGACCTTTTAACGTTAGCCGCAGAGCTTGAAGGCCATCCGGATAATGTGGCCCCCGCTATCTTTGGCGGCCTGGTGGGTGTGGTGAAGGAAAAAGGAACGGCGGGTCCGACCTATACCTATTTAAAAATGCCCTTTCCGCCTGAACTCCAGGTGGTGGTTGCCGTTCCCAAATTGAAAGTTGCGACGATGAAAGCGCGGAGTCTCCTTCCCAAGCAGGTTCCTCTGGCGGAAGCCACTTTTAACCTGGCCCGGACCGGTCTGTTGGTCGGGGCCTGTTTTAGTGGGCGTTTAGATTTAATACGGTTGGCGATGGAAGATGCGTTACACCAAAACCGGCGGGCGGTCCTCATCCCCGGTTTCCATCAAGTCATCGCTTCGGCGTACCATGAAGGAGCCCTGGGAGCGGCCCTCAGTGGTTCCGGTCCGACGATCATTGCTTTCG
>JAAYHY010000084.1 GCA_012735135.1 Bacillota bacterium
CACCTAGAGTAAGCGTTTAAGCAGGACCGCACAGACATCCCGAAATTGACGCCCGCGGTGGAGAAAACCGGAGAGATCCCGCCGGGTTTTCCGGTGGGCCATCGCCACGGGAATTTCTTTGATCATTAATCCCTTCCGGGCTACATCGATGATCATGGCCACTTCCACCCCGAACCCCTCGTCAAATTTGCCGCCTAGCGCCTGCAGGGCTTTTTGGTTTAGCGCCCGCTGTCCCGAAAGGGGGGCGGACAAAGTTAACCCGGTGAATTGGCGAATGATCCGCCGGGCAAAAAACAAGAGAAAACCAAAGCCACTCTTTTTTTCTCCCGATGGGAGACGGCCAATTACCAAGTCGGCTTGTCCCTTCGCTACCACCGTCAAAAGCTTCTTTCCTTCATAAGCGGTGGTCCCCACGTCGGCGTCGAGTAATAACAAATAGTCCCCGCGGACTTGGGGCAGGCCATAGTTTAAAGCCCCCCCTTTCCCCAGGTTTTTTCCGGCTTTGAGCACCAACGCCCCGGCTTCTCGGGCCAGATCGCCGGTTTGGTCGGTCGAACCGTCATCAACCACTATCACCTGGGTTACGCCGGGGATGCGCCGGGCCGCTCTGACGGTGGCGGCAATACTCCTTTCTTCATTAAAGGCGGGAATGAGCACGGTGGCGTTTAATTCAGCCATGCCGACTCACCTCCCTCCCACTTCTTTGATCAACCCGCCGGGAAGTTTCGGCAGTAAGTTCCGGGCGGTCGCTTTCACGCCAAAGTGACCGTGCTCACCGCCGGCTAAAGCCAAAATCAACGCCACTTGACCCGGGAAGGTATCTATATTATCGATGGTGAGGAGGCCGGAATTTTTATATTTGGGAATATAAGAGTATTGGGCCGTGAGCGGTTCTACGCCGGCGACCGTTACCCCACTCCGCTTCAGTTCTTTGGCGAGAACCAGATCAAGCTGGTCGGCCCAGTTGGTTTTCTCTTCAAAGCTCCCGCCTAATAAAATAAGGGTGTCAAGGGGGATCTTGCTCTCCTCATTGATTTGGATTAACCCATGCGCTTGGAGGGAAGCCAGCAACGATCCGGCTTGCCCGGAGACCACCTCCACGGCCAAAGCGGCGAGGAGACGGTTTAACCAGAGGGGATCCTCTTCCAAGCCTAAACTGGCGGCCAAAGCTTTATGCTCCGTTCCCGGATCAGGCCAGGTATTGAAGGCAACCACCTTTGGGACTTCCGCTCCCGCCAGTTTAAGCACTTTGATCAAATTATCAATGAGCGCGGTGGGGACCGTATGGTTTGTTTTGATGATGCCAATCTTCCGGTCCCGAAGAAGGCCGCTGACCATCAAAGGGAGGACTTCCCGGTTAAACTGCCGGAGAACCTCCAATTCTACTTCCCGTTCCGTCAACCCGGCCTGTAAATTCTTTTTTTCCTTCCGCAACTGTTCGAATTCCTGTTCCAGGTTGATAATGAGCTGCTCTTGGCTTTTCGTCAGTTCGCCATTGTTCATCAAAGCGCCACCAATCGCGATCCCGATCCCCAACGCCAAAAAAATTGCGGCTAACGAGGAGATATAATACCGAAAATCAAGGGGCATGGCAACCGCTCCTATATCTTCAGTAAAAAACGGATTTTCAGCCAGAGGAGGCGAAGCCAATCCCAAAAAAACTTATTTAAGGATAAAACCAGAAATAAGGGGATAAAAGCAGCTAAGCAGATCAAGATGATCTGCCCGCTTTTAACGCCCCGATGGTAAAGTTTACTGACCCCTCTGGCATCAACCAGGATAGAGCCTACTTTTAGTCTGACCAGAAAGGTACTGGCCATTCCTTTCCGGCCCTTTTCCAAGAAATCAATCATATTGGAATGGGTTCCCACGGCTACGATTAAGTCCGCCCCTTTTTCGTAGGCTAAAATCATGGCAATATCTTCGCTGGTTCCGGGGGCGGGAAAAGTAACCGCCTCTAAATTCAGTTCCTGAACCCTTTTTAGACCGGGGGCCTTACCGTCGGGATAAGCATGCACGCCCAATTCAGCGCCGGAAAGCAACGCCCCATCGGAAACGCTATCCATATCGCCGATGATCAGGTGGGGTTGTAACCCAAATTCCCTTAAGGCGTCGGCGCCACCGTCGACCCCGATTAAGACCGGCTTTACCTCACGAATATAGGATAAAATGATTTTTAGGTCGTCCCGGTAATTCTGACCCCGGACCACAATTAAAACCTGTTTATTCTTGAGGTTGGTGCGGATCGCCGGTAAAGGGAGGCCGCCCAGGACCAAATCCTTCTCCACTAAGGCATATTCCAAAGTGTTTAGGATAAAATTGGCCAATTCCCGGTTTAGATTTTTCTTTGCTTCTTCCGTCGCTGCCGCAATCCGCTCCGGTGTCAGGAACTCGCCCACTCCCAACAACCGCTCTTCATAATAGACCTGTCCGTCCTTGATCACGACCGGGGCTCCTTCCGGGAGCTTCTGAAAACAATCCTCGCCGACCCGGTCAAGGAGGGGAATTCCCGCCTTCAGCAACAGTTCGGGTCCTAAATTAGGGTAGCGTCCCGTCATTGAAGGGCTGGCATTGACCACCAAGCGTACATTGGCTTTGATCAAAGATTCGGCGGCCACCTGGTCAAGATCGGGATGGTTGATAAAGGCAATCTCTCCCGCTCGCAATCTCTTCACCAAGTCCTTAGTTTTACTGTCCTTTCGTGCGGTGCCCCGAATCTCCACTTTTCCACCTTAATTTCTCAGTTTGTGATTTAAGCGGATACGATCGGAAATTTTCGCAATAAAACTTACATTTGTTGGTTTTCCTTTTTTTTCGTCAACCATATAGCCCATCAACTCATGGAGGTATTCAATCTCCCCTTTACTCCAGGCCGTTTCGATGGCAAAACGCATCGAACGCTCCACCCGGTTGGGGGTGGAATAAAACTCTTCGGCGATCCGCGGGTATAGTTTTTTCGTCACCTCGTTGATCAAGGTTGGTTCTTTTACACAAAGCATGATCGCTCTTCGCAGATAAGTATAACCTTTAAAGTGCGGGGGAATCTTCAGCCTCTGTAAGATCTCGGTGATTTCTTGTTCGGTCTGGGCTTCCTGTCGGATTGCGGAAGAATAGTAACTACTCTGGGTTGAATCCTCATGACCGCAAACTTGCCGGATCCGTTGAACCAGAATTTGTAAGTCGAAAGGTTTAACGATAAAATAGTCGGCGCCCAATTCTACAGCTTTCCTCGTCATTTCTTCATGGCCAAAGGCGGAGAGAATAATAATCCTAGGTTTATTATTCATCATTTTAATGCGTTCTAAAACGGCAATCCCATCTATTTTCGGCATCACGAGATCCAAGAGTAAAAGGTCGAGGGGGGTTGTCCTCACCATTTCCAGAGTTTGCAGCCCGTCATTGGCAACGGCCGTAACATCCAGATCATGATAGGATGAAAGATAATTACGGAGTACTTGACAAAATTCCAAATTATCTTCCGCCAAACCTATTTTAATCTTCCCTGATGGTGCCAATAAGTCCGCCTCCGTTCGAAACTCTTTAACATAAAATTCGTTAAATAAAGAGAAATTCCTCCAAAAAAACCTTTTTTTCTCAAGAAGCCAGTTTCCTGCTGTTCTCTGACTCTTTCCGCTTCTGGTTTAGACTTTCTTCCATCTGGAGCATCCATTCGGCAAAAACGCCGTACCCACGGGTGGGGTCGTTGACAAAAACATGGGTAATAGCTCCGACCAGTTTCCCGTTTTGAATGATGGGACTTCCACTCATCCCCTGAATAATGCCGCCGGTCCGGCTTAACAATTGAGGATCGGTGACCCGGATAATCATCCCCTTATCCCGGAGAGTTGTTTGGTGGTAAACTTTCTGAATTTCAATGGAAAAGCGGCGGATTTCATTTCCCGTCAGGACGGTTAGGACCTCCGCCGGTCCGGGGCGCACCTCCGAAATGGTCGCCACCGGAATCAGCCGTGGGTACCACTGGTTGGTTACGTTGCTGAAAAGGGAACCAAAAATCCCGATCGGTGTATTGGCCATAATATCCCCAATGATGTCGGTATTTCCGGAAAAAACGCCAATTTTTTCCCCCGGCTCGCCCCGGTTTCCCTGGTTGATCCCGGTGATCCGGGCAGCCACAATCTTTCCGTTCGCCAAAGGAATTTCCCGGTTGCTGAAACCGACAATTTTATGACCAAGCGCACCGTACATTTTGGTTTTGGGGTTATAGTAAGTTAAAGTCCCCACCCCCGCCGCCGGATCCTCCACATAAAGACCGAGCAAATAACGGTCGGCTCCACTTTGGGGATTTGTCCGTTTGACCGGCTGGATTTGCCGCTGGAGCGTGTGGCCGTCCCGGAGGAGGGTCAGGGTTAAAGGGGTCCCTTTGGCCGCTTCCTGCTGAATTAAGGGATCCACTTGACTCAGGCGATGGATAACCTGTCCATTAATGGCCAGCAATAAATCACCGACTTTAACCCCGGCTTCTTCCGCGGGGTAGAATTCTTTACCCTGGTCATCGCGGACCGGAAGATGTCCGGAGATGATGACGCCTTCTTGCGCCACCAAAACCCCGATGGCATGACCACCGGGGATTACTTCCGGCATCTTTTCCACTAAAAGGTTGACCCGGCGAATGGGAAAGCCGAGGAAGCGAATCTCTAGCGTTCCGGTGCCCTCCCGTTCGGGACGGACCATCACCTGCGAACAACTGCCGCTTTCTCCTTTTTCCAGTCGATTTTGGCCGTTGGCCCCGATAATGCCATCTAAACGGTCGGCTTCCAAATAAATACTAAAGGGTTTTCTCAGCGAAAATTCGAGGTTTTGTCCGGGTACGATGCGTAAATGGGTGGGGAGATGTTGGACTTTGATCGCCTGGGGTAGTATGAACAACAGACAAATCCCGAAGAAAAAAAGAAATCCGATCACTAAAGGCTTGCGATAACGGGGTGGCATCATATCTTCCTCCAATAAAACTGCAGCTAAATTGTCTTTTACTGATAAATTCCCCGTTCAAATTAGCCTTTATACGAAGAAAAAACAAGCGGGATTGGAAAGAGCATAGGCGCAAGGCCTATGCTCTTCTCTCTTTAACCACAATATTCAAGAGTCGGCCCGCAATGTAAATAGTTTTCTTAGGGACTTTTCCGTCCAAAGCGGTTTGAATGGCAGCCAAGGCTAAAGCCTTCTCCTTCACCATCTCCTCGGGGGCGTCAACCGGAATGACCAAACGTTCTTTGATCTTGCCATTGATTTGAATAACGATTTCCACCTCTGGTTCGTGGACCAAAGCTTCGTCCCACTGGGGCCACGGTTGATCGTGGACCGAATAATCCTCCCCCAATTGGGACCAGAGTTCTTCCGCCAGATGGGGAGCGGCCGGGGCTAAAAGTAAGGTAAAGGTTTTGGCGGCTTCATGCCAGCAGTCGGTGGCCCAGAGATCCGGTTTGACCTTTGCCAGGAGGTTCGTAAACTCCATCAAAGAGGCGATATAGGTATTGAAGGCAAAGTCCTTGAGATCCTGGGTCGCCCGTTTAACCGTTTGGTGGAGTTTTCTTTCTAGGGTCTCCTTGAGTTTGTCCGTCGGGGCGCCGGTCTGTTCCACCGGGAACAAGAGGATTTCCCACACCCGGTTAAGGAAACGGTAACAGCCTTCAATCCCCCGGCTGTCCCAAGGACCGCCCATTTCCCAACGCCAACCGAACATCAGGTAAACCCGGACGGTATCCGTACCATAGCTGTTAACGAGATCATCAGGGGCAATGACATTCCCCCGGGATTTGCTCATTTTTTCGCTGTCTTCGCCCAAAATGATCCCTTGATTCCTTAGGGTAAGCATTGGCTCGTCAAACTAAACCAAGCCAAGGTCCCGCATGGCTTTGGTGAAGAAACGGGTATAAATCAGGTGCATGCACGCATGCTCAATCCCGCCGGTGTAAAGATCCACTGGCAGCCAATATTCGGCTTCTTCCGGATCAAAAGGCGTCGGCCCTTGGTAATAGGGGCTTAAATAAGCATATTGATACCAGGAGGAACAGATAAAGGTGTCCATGGTATCGGTTTCCCTGAGGGCCGGGCCGCCACACCGGGGACAAGTAGTATGCAGAAACGCCTCATGGTGTTTCAAAGGCGATTCGCCGGTGGGCCGGAATTCCGCATCTTCTGGAAGCAGCACCGGTAGATCCTTTTCCGGGACGGGAACCGTGCCGCATTTTTCACAATAGATGATGGGAATGGGTGTTCCCCAATAACGCTGCCGGCTAATCAGCCAATCCCGCAGGCGGTAATTGACCGCCTTCCGGCCCAGGCCTTGCTCGGCAAGCCAGGAGGTTACCTTCGCCTTGCCTTCGGCAGCCGGAAGCCCGCTGAAGGGACCCGAATTCACCATCTTGCCCTGCTCCACTTCGGTATAGGCTTGGGTTAAGGGTTCGGTCAGGCCTTCCGCGGGCGCAATGACCACCTTAACCGGGAGATTATACTTACGGGCAAAGGCAAAATCCCGGTCGTCGTGGGCGGGAACGGCCATAATCGCTCCGGTGCCGTAGCCCATCATCACATAATCGGCGATCCAAACCGGAATCTTCTCCCCGTTCACCGGATTAGTGGCATAACTGCCGGTAAAAACGCCGGTCTTTTCCTTATCAACAGCTAAACGTTCGATCTCACTTTGCCGGCTGGCCTGGTACTGATAGGCTTTTACTTGCTCTCTATACTCTACCGTGGTAAGCTTTTCGACCAAAGGATGTTCCGGGGCCAGGACCATAAAGGTTACACCCCACAGGGTATCGGGACGGGTGGTAAAGACGGTTACTGTTTCCCCGTTATCGAGTGGAAAGTTCACCTCGGCTCCTTCGCTCTTTCCAATCCAATTCCGTTGCATGGAAACGACCCGCTCCGGCCAGTCAATTTTGGAGAAATCCAGTAACTCTTCGGCGTAATCGGTAATTTTCAAAAACCACTGTTCCAGTTCTTTTTTGACAACCGGGGTTTGACACCGTTCACAATGGCGATCTTCCCCCCAGACCTGTTCCCGGGCTAAAGTTGTATTACAGGTGGGACAGAAATCCACCGGTGATAATTTCTTATAAGCGAGGCCTTTTTCGTAAAACTTAAGGAAAAGCCATTGACTCCACTTGTAGAACCCGGGTAAACAGGTTACGACCTCCCGTTCCCAGTCGAAGATGGCACCCATTGATTTCAACTGCTCCCGCATGCGCCGGACATTTTCCATCGTCCATTTCTGGGGGTGGATATTCCGTTTAATCGCGGCGTTCTCCGCCGGAAGCCCGAAAGCGTCAAAGCCAATGGGAAAGAGGACATTGTAACCGTTCATCCGCATAAAGCGGGCCCGCGCATCGGAAGGCGCCATCGCGTACCAGTGGCCGATATGCAGATCACCGCTGGGGTAAGGCAACATAGTCAAGGCGTAAAATTTCGGTTTATCCTTTTTGATGACCGAGCGGTAAAGGCCAGTCTCCGCCCAGCGTTCCCGCCAATAGGGTTCAATTTTATGGGGCTGATAACGGTCGTATTTTGTTGTCACTGCGAATCCCTCCATCTAAAAATTAAACCCCTGGTCAATATTCTGACCAGGGGCGATCAACATACGCGGTACCACCCTGTTTCGGTTCTCCTGACCGGAAAACCCTCTTTCCCTTTAACCCTGGTGGGGCCGGGAACTTTCCTTCCCGAACCTCGGGGGTGAGTTCAATCCGATCCCGGGGCCGGTTTGCACCACCCACCGGCTCTCTCCGCCCTAATCGAAATCTACTATTCCCCTTCATCAGTAATTGACATATGCAATGGATTGACCATATCTATTAATAAATCCTATATGAGTATAAACTAGAGGAAAAAAATTGTCAAGCAATGGTAGGAGTTAATCTTTTAGCGCCATGCCAGAGTTCCTCCAAACGGTAAAATTTCCGTTCGTCGGCGCCAAAGAGATGTATAACCATGAAGCCGTAATCCAGCAAAATCCAACGGGCGTCTTGATCCCCTTCCGTCCGGAGCGGAGTTAGATTAAAAGTCCCCAGTTTCTCCAGGACGGCTTCGGCCAAGGCGTTCAGATGGTTGGGATTCCGTCCGGTCGCCACCAGGAAATAATCGGTGATCACCGTTAAGGACTTGAGATCCAAAATAACCGGATCTTCCCCTTTCGCCTCCATTACCGCCTCATAGGCCGCAAATATAAGTTTTTCCTGGTCCATGCACGAAACCTCCGACGTTATAATCACGGGAATATCTTGTCTTTTCCATTCTCTTCGCTCGATCCCTGCAATAAAAGATGATTACGGGCTTCAATGGTCAAAGGGTGAAGCAAACAACCGGCATCGAGGATATAACGGATTTTCTGGGTAAAGATATACTGTAAAGCGGTTGTTCGATGGATAAAAGCCAGTTCCCGCGCAATTTTGGCCCCATAAAAGCTTCTCGACGGTTCGGCAAAATCGGCAATGAGCGTTAATTCGCTGATCAGCCCCATCTGAGGAGCGCCGGTCACATGAACGTCCACCGCCTCCAGGATGGAGGGGTCAGTAACCGCCCATTCCCGCCTTAATATTTCCGCCCCCACCTTTCCGTGGAGTAAAATCGGGGCCTTTTTTTCGATTGGATCAATGGACAACCCATAGGTTTGGGCTAAAGAAAGTAGTTGCTGTCCATCTTTCTCTCTGGCCACGTCATGGAGGAGAGCGGCAATGGCCACCGGTTCTTCTCTGACTTGGTAGTGACGGGCCAGTTTCTGGGCAAAAGCCATTACTCTTAGGGAATGCTCAAACCGGGGCGGGGAAAGTTCCAGGGCCAGTTTGGCACGGAGCACTTCGAGGTTCATTTCTACCCCCGTTCGTTTTTGCAGGATATGATCATCGGATACCATATTATATTAGATCTTCTTCCACAAAGCTTCTTTTTTCCCTGCCGCCCTAAAGAGAAAGGTGGGTTAAAAGTCGGCGCGCGGCTTTCCTGTCGCGCGCCCTGCTTTCAACCTCCACTTCACTAAGCATCCTTCACCAAGAAATTCAGATCATCCGCGAGATGAACCTTGATATAGGCCGGGTTAAAGAAAAGGGGCGCCTGACGCCCCTTAGCTAGTCGGATTTAGCGGTCGCGCTTCATTCACGATGATTTCTCTCCCACCAAATTCCTTTCCGTTCATGGCGGCAATTACTTGTTCGGCTTGGTCTTCAGGAACCTCGACAAACCCAAACCCCTTCGAGCGTCCGGTTGCCCGGTCTATAATTACCCTACTGGCCAGTACTTCGGCGGAACCGGAGAAAAGATCAGCCAGGTCCTTATCCGTAGTAGCCCAGGGCAAATTGCCGACATATAGGGTTTTACTCACCAACTTCACCTCGTTTCCGGCCCATGAATCTCCTTGCAGGCCCCTGTTTATTTTGCCCGCCGGGGAAAATATTATTGAAGCCGGCTGGAAAGAAATCGAAGTTAAGTATAGAGTTTTTTCCTATGAATATAATCGAGGACTTTCGGTTCCAACCAATACCGGACCGATTTCCCTTGCCGGAGCCTTTCCCGGATCATGCGGGATGAAATTTCCACTTGTGGGTTGTGGAAGAAGATTATAC
>JAAYHY010000085.1 GCA_012735135.1 Bacillota bacterium
GCAAATGTCCATCCGGGAGATAACCCGGATCATCGCCGACTGTGCCGATATAATTTATTTCTCCGCCCGTAAGCTTGGCTGTGTCCGGGGCGGTGGGCTCTGCACCAACAGCTTCGAAGCCTATAATGCCATGCGGGAATTTGTAACCCTTTACGAAGGTTTTTTAACTTATGGCGGGATGTCGACCCGGGAGATGGAAGCCATGGTGGTCGGGCTGGAAGAAACGATGGATGAGGATATGATCAGCCAAGGGCCTAAGTTTATCGCCTATATGGTAGAAGAGTTGCAAAAACATGGTATACCGGTGGTCACACCCCCCGGCGGGCTTGGCTGTCACTTGGATGCCGGCCGGTTTGTGGAGCATATTCCCCAAGACCAGTACCCGGCCGGAGCGTTGGTGGCCGCCCTTTACATCGCCAGCGGGGTCCGGGGGATGGAACGGGGAACCCTTTCGGAAGCCCGGGATGAGAACGGTCAGGAGGTTTTGGCCGATATGGAACTGGTTCGCCTCGCTCTTCCGCGAAGGGTATTTACGCTTTCGCAAGTTAAATATACTATCGACCGGATCCTTTGGCTTTACGAAAACCGTCATTTAATTGAAGGACTAACTTTTATCGAAGAACCGTCGGTGCTCCGCTTTTTCTTTGGAAAATTGCAACCCGTTTCCGATTGGCAAAACAACTTGGTGGCTAAATATAAAGCGGACTTTGGCGATGGACTCTAAACAAAAAGCGCCTCCCCAGCCGGGGCGCTTTTTTTTGGCGCTTTTGGTTACTTTGGCTGACATTTTATGAAGCCTTTGTTTGAATAATTGACAACCAGGAGGCGTTCCGGCCAGAATTAGACAAACGCCTTCTCCGGCTGTATAATGATGGTATAAAGCTTGTTCAGCTTTAGGAATTGCCTAATTCGTTTTTTAATCAAATTCTAATCTTGTCCCAATGCCCCTCAAATCATCGGATGTTATGATCGCTGCAACAAAATATAAGGGGGTTCGATTATGACCGATTTTGAACAAGTTAAAAAATTACGGGATTACGCCAACATTACTTACGAAGAAGCAAAAGCTGCTCTCGAAAAGGCCAATGGGGATATCCTCGAAGCCGTGATCCAATTGGAAAAAGAGAACAAAATCGCCAAGCCGGAGGCGGCAGGGTACTATAATTCCCAAGGAGAAGAGAGGAGCAATAGGGGCAATGGATATTCCAGCAACCAAAAGGAGAATTCCCACGGCCCGTCTTTTCGACAACAAGTACCCGCTTTTTTGCGTTGGTGCGGAAGGATTATCCATAGAGGAAACATCAATAATTTCGAAGTATATAAGGATCAGAGCCGGATTATTATGTTTCCCGTGACGGTCTTAGTGCTGCTTCTTATCTTTGCTTTCTGGATTATTATCCCCCTGCTCATCATCGGCCTTTTCTTTGGTTACCGGTACCGGTTTAGCGGCCCGGATCTGGACAAACCGGAAGTGAATGAGACCATCGAGAAGGTATCCAAGGCAACGGTCCGTGCGGTCGATTCGGTCGTGAACGCCGTCGAGAATATGGCGAAAGACGGAAACAAGGAGAAGGATGAGACTGATGGAGCGTATTCTGATTATTGAAGATGAAGAAAAAATTGCCCGTTTTGTCGAGCTGGAGTTGGAGTACGAAGGTTATCAAGTCGAAAAGGCTTTTGAGGGAAGGGAGGGCTTGGCGCTGGCCCAAGCCCATCCCTTCGACCTGATCCTCCTGGATATTATGCTCCCCGGCCTCAACGGGCTTGAAGTTCTCCGCCGGATCCGCCAGTTTTCCACCGTTCCCGTGATTTTACTCACCGCCCGCGACACGGTGGTGGACAAAGTCACCGGACTGGACGGCGGCGCCGATGAGTATATTACCAAACCCTTCGCCATCGAAGAATTGTTGGCCCGGATCCGCGCCGCCTTGCGGAAAAGACACGGCGCCGCTTCACCGGCAGCCATCCTGGAAGTGGGGGGCCTTCGGCTTAATCCGGTGCGGAGGGAATGCTGGGTTGGCGCCCAGCCGGTGGAATTGACCAAAAGGGAATTTGATTTGTGCCAATTCTTAATCGAAAACAAAAACCGGGTCATGAGCCGGGAAGTTTTGCTGGAACGGATTTGGGGCTATGATTTTGCGGGTGAAACGAATGTGGTTGATGTTTATATCCGTTACTTACGGGCCAAGCTTGAGGAACCCTTCGGCTTGAAGTTAATACATACCGTGCGAGGGGTAGGGTATATAATTAAAGATGAATAAGAAGGAAAAACCGTCCGGATCCGGAGGTAGTTCCACCGATAAAATCCGTTTATCACTGGTTTTAAAGCTTAACCTGCGGATGCTGGGGATGCTTCTCTCGGTTTTCTTCTCCATTAACCTTCTGCTTATCTTCCTCTTTTTCGGTACTGTCCTCTGGCGGGCGGAAACGGGAGCGTGCAACCTGCTTGCGGCCTATGAAAATAGCATCAATGCGGAGGAGGGATCCCACACCGCACCGTTGGTGACCGCCACCGGTTATACGATTTTAAGGGAAAATAATCCCCAAAAAGGCCTGCGTTTACCGGGTTTTATCCAAGAGTGGCTTCCGCTGAACAATCCGGAGGTAAGGCGTTGGCTCTCCCTACCTGCGCCCCATCTACAACCGCGGTTGCTTCATCGTTTGGAGGGGGCAGTTTATCATATGGGCTTGGTGGTGGCGGATCCCCCGCTTGAAATTTCCTACGCTTTGGCTCCGGACCTCCGTCAAATTTTCTTTATCCTGCTTATTTTGATCCTTAGCCAATTTCTCTACTTTATCGGCCGGATCAGGACAAACAACCAGGTGATTCGCCAAACCTTGAAACCCCTTACCGAGATGGTGGAGACTGCCCGAAGCATTCACCAAGATATGAGTACGGCGGGGCCTTCCGGCGCCGGGATAAGACGCCTGGCGGGGGCGATTAACACAATCAACGCCCGTGAGCTTAACCAAGGACTCTCCATTGAGACTTCCCAGGAAGAACTGAAAGACTTGGCTTATGCCATTAACGATATGCTGCAGCGGATTAATCAAGCTTACCAGTCGCAAGTTCGCTTTGTGGCCGATGCTTCCCATGAATTGCGTACTCCCCTCTCTGTGCTTCAGGGTTATGCCAACCTTTTGGACCGCTGGGGTAAACATGATGAGAAAATCATGCAAGAAGCCATTAATGCCATTAAAAATGAGACCGAGCAGATGAAAGCCCTCGTGGAACAGTTGCTTTTTCTGGCCCGCAGCGATAGCGACACGATCCATCTGGAAAAAACGCTCTTCGATTGTGGAAAAATGGTCGAGGAGATTGTCCGGGAGACCCGTCTGATTGATCCAGCCCATACCTTTGAAACCCGTTTGGATGGTCCGGCCTACCTTGAGGCGGACCAGCAACTGATCAAACAAGTCCTGCGGATTCTGGTCGATAATAGTATTAAATATACCCCGGCCGGGGGAACCATTCAGTTAAAATTGTGGCAAGAAAAGGACACCATCAAAATACAAGTGCAAGATAACGGCATCGGGATTGCTCCGGCCGATGTTCCCCGTATTTTTGATCGTTTTTACCGCTCCGATGAGTCCCGGGCCCGGAAGACCGGCGGTTCCGGCTTGGGACTGGCCATTGTCAAATGGATTGTCGATAACCATGGCGGCTATTATGAAGTGCTTAGCCGTTTGGAGATAGGCACCCGGATTACCTTGAGCTTTCCGTCGGCGCCAAAACCTCCGGCTCATCCGGGGGAAGGACCAAGCGGATCGGGATAAACTAGAGAGAGACAACTTACCGTTCAACCCTAGCCAATTCGGAGAAAGGAAAAAAACAACTATATTTAAGGAGAGGACGTGTCAGCGATGGATGGGGACTTTCTTCTTCTAATTTTAGCCGGTGTAGCGCTGCTCATTGGTTTTCTGGGCAGCTTTCTCCCGGTTCTGCCCGGCCTCCCGTTGGCCTGGGCCGGGCTGCTAATTGCCCGTCTCTCTTCCCGGAGCGCGCTCACCACCAACACCTTAATCATCTGCCTGCTTGTCACCATAGGCGTCAGCCTCTTCGATAGCGTGGCGCCGATCTGGTTTACCAAACGGGCCGGGGGAACCAAAGCCGGAGCGCGGGGCGCAACCGTCGGGATGATTTTCGGCCTCTTCCTGGGCCCCTTGGGAATAATCCTTGGCCCCTTTATCGGCGCATTTCTCGGTGAATTATTCCATGATCTTGACCATCCCCAAAGGGCCTTTAATACTGCCATGGCCACCTTGATCGGTTTCCTTTTAGGTAGTGGAATTAAGATGATCGCAGGCGCTGTGTTTATTTGGTTGTTTATTAGATCCCTCCTGTAACTCCCCGCTTACGGCCTCATAGAGATCTCCTCTTCGTTTGTAACTTCCGCAAACACATATAATTTTCAAGAAACAAACTATATTTTCTTAGGTTGAGGGTGAATGAAATCTTTAATATTATATTACGTATAAGATAATAATATACTTATCTCTACCACGGTTGATCAAAGGTTTTTACGGAGCCGGCGGGTTCCGGGGAAACCAATGAAAAACAAAAAAAGGAGTGACTGCTTTGAAACGGAAAAATCTTTTCCTGCTGTTACTGATGGTATTAACAGTAACAGCCGCCAGCGCCCTGGTTTCGGCGCAGGGAACGAAGGTGTTCACTTTGTTCTGGGGTGAACCCTTACCCGATTACCCCGGTTCTACCATTGTCGGGGATATTATTGAGAAAGAAACCGGGGTTAAACTGATCAGAGAGGGTTTAGTGGGTGACCTCGAAACCAAAGTGGGGTTGATGATTGCCAGCGGAGATCTGCCCGATATGTTAATCGCAGCCCACTTTACCAGCCTCTTTAAGGATGCTGGGATGTTAATTCCCCTTAATGATCTCGTGGAGAAGCATGCGCCCAATATTAAACGGCTTTATGCCAAGCACTGGGAACAACTGAAACAGGAAGACGGTAATGTTTATTGGCTGCCGATCCAAGCCATTCCTTACGGTCCGGACGAAGCCAAATATCCCGAGCTTGGTTTCTTTATTAACAAGAAGGTTCTGAAGGAAGCTGGATGGCCCAGAATTAAAACTTTAGATCAGTATTTTGAACTGATCGAAAACTATATGAAAAAGCATCCGACCCTGAACGGCGGAAAAACCATTGGTTACCTCACCCTTTTTGACAGCTGGAGAAACTTTGCGACGACCAACGTTCCGCAACATTTATTGGGGTATCCCAATGAAGGCGAATTCGTCCCCGTTCTGGAAAACGGCAAATATGTCGTCCGGCAATACCATACATCCAATGCGGCCTATGCCTATTACAAAAAGCTGAACGAGATGTATAACAAAGGTGTTGTCGATAAAGAAACCTTTGTTATGAACTATGACCAATACATCGAGAAGATCAGCTCCGGACGGGTACTGGGGACCTTTAACCAATACTGGCAAGTCCAGGAGGCCCAGGAGATTCTGCTCCGCGATGATCCGGAGAGCATTTTAGTACCCTTCCCGGTTGTCCTTGACGAACTGATCGAAGAATACCAACGCGATATCCCCTATATCCAGGCGACCCAAGGGATGTCAATTACCACTGCTTGTAAGGATCCGGTTGGCGCCATCAAATTCCTGGATTATATTATTCGGGAAGAAACCCAGCACTTGATTCAGTGGGGAATCAAGGGTGTCCATTATGAAGTGGACGAAAACGGTCTTTTCTACCGGACGGAAGAGCAGAAAAAGCTATTCTTAGACCCCGACTGGAGACGGGATGTATTTGGCGGACCTTATTTCTATAACTCCTTCCCCAGCTTGCGCGGGATTGACCAAAACGGGAACAGCTTTATGCCCGACCGGCAACCGAACTTGATTTACTCCGACAGTCAACCCTCCGAAAAAGAGGTTATGGATGCCTACGGGATTAAAGCCTTCACTGAGCTCTATAATAAACCGACTCGAGAGAAGAAGTACTACCCGCTTTGGACCATCACCATCCCTGCTGGTTCGGCAGCCCATATCGAACAGACCAGGATGAAGGATGTCTTAAACGCCTATGTACCTAGAATGGTGATGAGTAAACCCAAAAACTTTGATAAGGTCTGGGCTGAATACGTGAAAGCGATCTCCCCGTTAATGAAAGAACAGATCAAAGTCTATCAAGAGCAAATTGACTGGCGGATGGAAAACTGGTAATCCTCCAAATAAACACAGGAGAGAGGGCGCCTTTTCGGCGCCCTCTGTAAACTGATCACTGATTAAGGAGCGTTGAAGAAAGTGAATACGCCAGTAACCCCTGATGTACCGGTTGAAACAATCCCAAGCCGGAAGAAGTCCTTTTGGAGAACCCTTCTGCACCAGAAAGCTCTCCTCCTGATGTCCCTTCCTTTTGTGATCCATGTGATCATTTTTAAATATGTTCCGATCTGGGGTTGGACTTTAGCCTTTCAAAATTACTGGCCGGGAAAAAAGTTTTTTGAACAGGCGTGGGTCGGCTTTGAAAATTTTAGATGGCTTTTTAGAGACCCCATCTTTTACCAAGTTTTACGTAACACTTTGGCGATGAGTATTATTCAACTGGTTTTTGGGATGACTTCATCGATCATTCTGGCCTTAATCATTAACGAGGTCCGTTTGGTGTTCTTCAAAAAAACCGCCCAAACCATCTCGTATTTACCCCACTTTATCTCTTGGGTGGTGGCGGCCATTTTGGGCCGCGATGCCCTTTCCACTGACGGCGGTATTGTCAATGAGATATTAATGAAACTGCATATCATTAAAGAGCCCATTATGTTCTTGGGCATCCCCAAACTTTTCTGGTGGATTATTGGGGCTTCCTATGTTTGGAAAGAAGTAGGGTGGGGCGCCATTATTTATTTAGCCGCTATTGCCTCCGTCGACCCCAATCTGTACGAAGCTGCGACTATTGACGGCGCCGGAAGATTACGGCGGATATGGCACGTCACGATTCCGTCCATCCAGCCGATCATCGTTATTATCCTGGTTATGAATATGGGTTTTTTGTTAAGCAGCGGTTTTGAACAACAATACCTGCTGCAAAACGGACGAGTGATCGATTACGCCCGGGTCTTTACCATTTACGAACTGGATTACGGTATCAAAATGATGCGCTATTCCTTTGCGACCGCCGTCGGGATTTTCCGGAGCGTTGTAAGTTTGGTTTTAGTCTTTGCTACCAACTACATAGCCAAACGGTTGGGTCAGGAAAGATTACTGTAGGGGTGATTTGATGAAAAAGAGAAGAATGCGCCTGACGAAGGAAGATATAATCCTAGATTTTGTGGTCTATACCACCCTGATTTTTCTGGTGATTATCACCCTTTATCCGTTCTTAAACACGCTGGCGGTTTCTTTCAATGACGCCCTGGATAGCTCCAAAGGGGGAATCTATTTATGGCCCCGGAAATTTACCCTTTATAATTACCGGTCTTTATTAAACCGTAATCAGGTCTATCACGCTTCTCTCATTTCGGTGCTCAGGACGGTCCTCTCTACGCTTTTTTGCACCTTTTCCACAGCGATGGTCGCCTATGCGCTTAGCCGGAAAGAATTTGTACTCCGTAAAATTTTTTCTTTCATCTATGTTCTGACTATGTATATTGACGGGGGATTGATTCCTACTTATTTTCTGATGCGGAGTTTAAAGTTGACCAATAATTTCTGGGTTTATGTGCTGCCGGGCCTGGTTACGGCGTTTAATCTGATTGTGATCCGTACTTATATCAACGGGTTGCCGGAAAGCCTGATCGAATCGGCCCGGGTGGACGGGGCCGGGGAATTTACGATTTTTACCCGGATTGTCCTGCCCCTCTGTAAACCTGTGCTCGCCACAATTGCCTTGTTTGTTGCCGTGGCGAACTGGAATTCTTGGTTCGATACTTTTCTATATAATTCTTCCAATGCGAAATTAAGCACCCTCCAATATGAATTGATGAAAGTCTTGCAAACCGCCAATTCAATGACGGGTTCTCTGGAGCAAGCCTTGGCCCAAGCCGCTACCGGGACGACCAATACGATTACACCGCGGGCGGTCCGGGCAACCATGACGGTGATTGTGACGGTTCCCATCGCGGTAGTCTATCCTTTCCTGCAAAAATATTTTGTCCATGGCTTAACTTTGGGCGGGATCAAAGAATAAGCCCGAAGATACCATCAGTATGTTGATAGGGGGCATTGCCGAAAACCGGATTTTATGATATAAAATTGATCAGGAGGTAATAATAAATTATTAACTTTTGGGGCATTTAACACTCATAAAAATGTTGAAGGGATCAACGATGCCTATTCTTGATAATCTTAAATTAAAGTACAAGCTCTTTTTCATTTACCTCTTTTGTGTTTTTTGCCCTATTGTAGTGATTAATCTTATCTTTTACCACCATATGGTGGAAAATGTTAAAGCTCTCCAACAAAACTACTACCGCCAAGCGGCCCAACAGATCATCAGCCGGATAGTGAGCGATCTAGGGACGGTTACGGACTTGTGTAACCGGATTTCCCTAGATCGAACTCTCTATGAAATGTTGGACCAGAACTTCCCCACCGACATCGCGTATGTCGAAAGCTACTACAATTATTTTCTGGACTATATATTCATCAATGGTGAATCTTACCCGCAGATTAATAAAGTAGTCCTTTACACTGACAATGAAACCGTCCTCCATTCGGGTTCGGTCTTCCGGATCGACGAACGGATCAGAAACGAAGCCTGGGTGCAACAGGTGATCCAAAATCCGGGGAAGAACCACCTTTTCTATGGTGAAACTCAATATCGATCCAATAATACCATCTCTACCCCTTTGTATATGGTTAAGGTCCTTAATCTCTATAAAGGATTGGACCGTTACTTGAAATTTGTCCGGTTTACTATAAATACCGAACGGATTATTAATATTATCGTTGCCGAAAAGCTTAAGGGGGAGGTTATCATCTTTGACCGGCAGGGGAAAATATTGTTTGCCGACCATATACCGGCCCCCGGCTGGCAACCGGAAGATTACTTACGGAAACACAAGGGACAAGTGGTGGTGGAAGAAGCTAAGGGGTTGGAGTGGACCCTGGTTAGCCTAATCGATCAGCAGGAGATTAACAAGGCTCTGCGGGAACCACGGAATAATATTATCCTGCTGACGGCCATTAGTTTAGTGGTGGCCTCCACCCTTATTGTTTTGATCTCCCGTTCTTTCTATGACCGGTTAAACTCCCTGTCCGCCCATGTTAATAACCTGGTCCAGGAGGGTTTTAACCGGCAATATACCGGGGCTCAGGGTAATGATGAAATTGGCACGTTGATTAAGGCCTTTAACCAAATGGTGGTAAGGATCAGAAAGCTTATCCATGATGTGTATGAGGCCAAGCTGGAACAGTCCCGGATCAAATTGGAGAAAAAAGAGGCTGAATTGAATGCTTTACAGAGTCAAATGAACCCTCATTTTTTATATAACACGCTGGAATCCATCCGTATGCGGTCGGTGGAAAAAGGGGAGAAAGAAACGGCCGAAATGATTAAACGGCTAACCCGTTCTTTCCAAAGAATGATCCGTTTCCGGCAAGAATGGGTGACCGTAGCGGAAGAGATTAGTTATATCAAAGATTTCTTAACTATCCAGCAGTACCGCTTTGGCCCGGAGTTTCAGTATACGATGGAGATCGATCCGGCGATTTTAGAATGGAAGATACCCAAACTGGTAATTCAACCTTTTGTGGAGAATGCTTGCCTACATGGGATCGAAGGCTCCGAGCAACTGGGGAAGGTGGGGATTATTCTCCGGCCAATGGGCAACAAACTCTACTGTATGGTCAAGGATAATGGGATCGGAATGGCGGCGGAAAGGTTACGCCGTTTATGGGTGGATATTAAAGCTGAGGAACCACAGGAGGCGAATAATATTGCCATTCGTAATATTTATCAACGCTTAAAGCTTTACTACGGAGAGGATTTTAGTCTCCTGATCGATAGTGCAGAAAGGCAAGGAACAACCATTACCTTGATTATTCCGGTGGAGGGATAGGAATGTATAAGGTTATGATCGTTGATGACGAGCCTAGTATCAGGACGGGGCTGCCGAAGATCATCGATTGGGAAGCTTACGACTTTTCCATCTCAGCAGTGGCACGCAACGGTGATGATGCCGTGCAAAAGTTGAAACTGGATTATCCGGATCTCATCATTACCGATATCAAAATGCCCATCCTGGATGGTTTTGGCCTCATTCATTACATCCGGAAGGATCTGAACGACTCAAAAATGCCTTTTATCATTTTAAGCGGCTATGATGAGTTTGAATATGCGAAAAAAGCCTTGAAGTATAATGTTAAAAGCTACCTGATTAAACCGGTTGATGAGGAAGAATTGATTACTCTGTTGAACGAGATCCGGAAGGATTTGTCCCAGGAAGATGAGTTTGCCGAATTTTACCAGCAACGGGTGGACAAGTTTAACCATAATTACTTGGTAATCGAGGAATTTAATCTTTTGGCCGAAGCGATCGAGAATAACCAGCCGGAAGAGGTAAAAAAACTTATTGAATTGATCTTCCACCGGTTTACAGAAGAAAAACTCCACCCAAATCTGGTCCAGATTCATCTTGGCAATTTTTTGTTTAAACTATATTCTCTCGTTAATGAGTTGGGCGGAACGGTTGAGGCCATTGACAGTAAGGAAAGGTTGTTGGTGTTGGCGGCCCACATCAGTAATGCCAACCGTCTTAAAAACATGTTCACGGAAGTATGTCTGACAGCCGCCCATTACCTTGGGGAATTAAAGAAATCCTGCCGGATCATTAACCGGGTAAAACAATATGTGGAAAAATATTATTATAAAAACCTTAAACTCAAAGATATGGCGGAACTTCTCTATCTAAACCCCGCTTATCTTGGACAATTGTTCAAAAAAGAAACCGGTATGCCTTTTTGTCAATATGTTAATGAGCAACGTTTGCAAAACGCTAAGAAATTGCTGCTCAGAACAGATTTAGCCATTTATCAGATTGCGGAACGGGTGGGTTACAAAAACGTCGATTACTTTATCTACAAATTTAAAGAAAAGGAAAACTGTACACCCCTGGAGTATAAAAACAAGCAAATAAAGGCCTAAAAAGCCTTTTTTTTATACCTTGCTTGAAAAAGGGAAAAAGGAGAGTTTAGAGAAGTTAAATATGGAATAAAGAATTAAAACCCAAACCAGTTATTGCAAGAAAACTCCACAAGACCGCTCAAGGAAGGTGTCGTCATGAAAAAAAAGATCCTTGGAAAAACCGGGTTGGAAGTGACTGAACTTTGCTTTGGGGCTTTGCCCTTTGGACCGCTCCAAAAAAACTTACCGTTGGATGAAGCGACGGCGGTTCTCTGCGCCGCCTTGGAGGGTGGAGTGAATTTTATCGATACCGCGCAAATGTACAAGACCTACGCGCCGATTCGAGAAGCCCTTCATCAGACGAAAAAACGCCCGGTTATTGCGTCGAAGTCTTCGGCCACAACTTACGAGGAGATGCAAAAAGCCATAGACGAGGCGTTAAACGAGTTGAACCTTGAGGAAATTGATATTTTCCATCTCCATGCCGCCCGCGCCGGAGAGGATGTTTTTGCCAAACGCCGGGGCGCCTTGGAATGTTTGATTGACAATAAAGAACGGGGACGGATTAAGGCAGTGGGGATTAGCACCCATTCCGTCAAAGTAACGGCATTAGCTGCCGCGCAGGACGGAATCGATGTGGTTTTTCCGCTCATTAACCGTACCGGCATGGGGATCCTGGAAGGCAACCGGGAGGAGATGGAGAAGGCCATTGCCCAGTGTGTCGCCGCAGGCAAAGGCGTTTACTTGATGAAGGTGCTTGCTGGCGGGAGCTTGGTTGGGGATTTTACGTCAGCCCTTGAGTATGTCCGTTCCATACCGGGGTGGGTTTCTGTTGCTATCGGCATGGTTTCACGAGCAGAAGTCGAATTTAACCTGGCCTATTTTGAGGGCCGGAAACCAACCGCCCTTCCTTCTTTAGCAGCGATGAAGAAAAAATTTTTGGTCGTAGAAAGTTTATGCGCCGGTTGCCTGAAATGCGTGGATATCTGTCCCAACCATGCGATTGCCAGCAAGGCCGGAAAGGGCTTTATTCAACAGGAAGTATGTTTGACTTGTGGTTATTGTATCGGAGCATGCCCGCAGTTTGCGATCCGCTTGGCCTAGAAGGGACGGGGCGGGGAAGAAAGCGGAAGCCATCTTTTTCAATTTGGTTAAGGATTCGGATCAAGCTTTGGAATGACTGATCCGGTTCGATGATAAACCCTCCTGTCTCTTGGGACGCGGAAAAATAGGAAAGGGGATCCTCCTTTCCTATTTTTCCGTAAAAGCAGGGTTTTGGAAAGGCCGTTATCTCTTGCTCAGTTGTAGCCGTCCTGGGAGCTTACCCGCCAACTTACAGGGCATCTGGAATGCGGAGATGCTCCCCCCTTGGGACAGTAAATACACGATCAATATCAATACCCAGATGAACTATTGGCCGGCGGAAGTTTGTAATCTGGCCGAGTGCCATTTACCCCTCTTTGCTTTACTGGAGCGGATGCGGGTCACCGGTCGCCGGACCGCCCGGGTTATGTACGGCTGCCGCGGTTTTGTCGCCCACCATAATACCGATATCTGGGCGGATACGGCGCCGCAGGATGTCTGGCTGCCGGGCACCTATTGGCCGCTGGGCGCCGCCTGGTTGTGTCTGCACCTTTGGGAGCATTTTCTCTTCTCGGGGGACCTGGAGTTCCTCCGAACTGCTTATCCCACCCTCAAGGAAGCCGCCGAATTTTTCCTGGATTTTCTCATCGAGGATGCCCGGGGGCGTTTGGTCACTTGTCCCTCGGTTTCACCGGAGAATTCCTATCGGTTGGAC
>JAAYHY010000086.1 GCA_012735135.1 Bacillota bacterium
AAAGCATTTTAATATATTTAAACGCTGTTGCTCACCCCGCGCGTGGAGGAGAACGGGCCGGCCGGGGCCGTGCCGGCGCCGGTGACGGAGACGGAAACCCCCAAAGCCGGTTCGGAGGTTGTGCATATTCAGATATTTGGCGGCGAAGAACCAGAAGTGGTGACTACCAAACCACCGGCGGCACAGGTGCTCACCGAAGTGATTGGTTTTGGGGAGACACCGACCCCGGCTGGATCACCGCCGGATACGGCGGAGCAACCGCCCAGTCAGACGGTGGTCCGCGCCGAGCCGATCCGGGAACCGGCGGTGGTTGCGCAAGGGCAAGGGTTGCCGCCGGCGGCGCTAAAAGTAGCTTACCGTGTCGTAAAAGGCGATACCGTCTTTTCCATTGCCCGTAAGTACGGGGTGGAGCCGGCGCTGATTCTGCAGGAAAATGCCATGGGCTCTTCCGACCTGCTGCAAGCCGGCCAAACCATCCGGATCCCTATTCCGGCCGATCATCTCTACCAGTTGCAGCCCAAAGAGACCCTGTGGCGCATCGCCCAACGTTATGGGACGACGGTGGAGTTGTTGGTCGAGATTAACGGGATTACCGATGTGACCACTCTGCGGACGGATCAGATTATTATTCTACCGGTTCCTGTAGACCAAGTGGTTAATGATAAGTATTGACACAAGGATTGGGGGAGGGAACAAGGATGAAGAATTATATGGAGGATGTTATTCGTGAGGTTTTTACTGATCTTTTAAAGACGAATCCTGATTTTTGCCGGTGTGAGAAGTGTAAACGGGATGTTATGGCGATTGCTTTGAGTAAGATTAAAGGGAGTTATGCCGTCAGCCCGGAGGGGGAGATCTTTGCCCGGGTTGAACAGACAGACCGCCAGGTACGGACCGATGCTTTGTTGGCCGTCATGGAAGCTATGCGACAAGTTACTGCTAGGCCCCGGTATAGTAGTGACACCGCTTCGACCTTGGAGGAATGACAGTTTGGCTGTAACGGGGGGATAAAATGCGTTTTCTGACTGCCGGTGAATCCCATGGTCCGGCTTTGGTGGCGATTATAGAAGGTTTTCCCGCGAAGGTTCCGGTATCGCGGGAGGCGATCGACCGGGAGCTGGCCCGGCGCCAACACGGCTACGGCCGGGGCGGCCGGATGAAAATTGAACAGGACCAGGTGGAGATCCTGGCCGGGGTGCGGGGCGGAACCACGATGGGCAGCCCCATCTGTCTGCGGCTTAAGAACCGGGATTGGGCGCGTTGGGCGCCGGCGATGGCCGCCTTTGCCGCTCCGGAAACGGAGATGGTGACGATTGAAGCCGATCCGTTGCTGGCGAAGGTATCTCCGGTGGTCACAACGCCCCGTCCGGGTCATGCCGATCTGAGCGGGGCTTTTAAGTACGGATATACCGATTTGCGGAATATCATCGAACGGGCCAGCGCGCGGGAGACCGCAGCACGGGTTGCCGTCGGCGCCTTTGCCAAACAGTTGTTGGCCTGTTTCGGGGTGGAGATTGGTAGCTATGTCACCCAAATCGGACCGGTCGGCTCCGACGTCCGCCGGCCGTTGACTCCGGAAGAGCAAGCCAACGTCGAGCGCTCACCGGTCCGGGCCTACCCTTTGGGCCTGACGGAGACGATGGTGGCCACGATCACCGCCGCGCAAGAGGCCGGGGAAACCCTGGGAGGAATTTTTGTGGTCTATGCGACCGGGGTGCCACCGGGGTTAGGCTCCCATGTCCACTGGGACCGCCGGCTGGACGGCCAGTTGGCCCAGGCCCTGATGTCGATTCCGGGAATCAAAGGAGTGGAATGTGGCGCCGGGTTTGAAGCGGCGCAGCTTCCCGGCTCTCAAATGCATGATCCCATCGCTTATAACCCCGCTCACGGCTGGCACCGGGGAGGAAATCAAGCCGGAGGGATTGAAGGGGGGATTTCCAACGGCCAACCGATTCTGCTGCGGGCCGTGATGAAACCCATCCCTACGCTGTACCAAGGGTTGCCTTCCGTAGATCTAAAGACCCGTCAGCCCCGGCGGGCCGGGGCCGAACGTTCGGACCTAACGGCGGTGCCGGCCGCCGGGGTTGTCGCCGAGGCAATGGTCGCCTGGGTGCTGGCGGTGGCTTTTCAGGAAAAGTTCGGGGGGGATACCCTGCCCGAGATGAAGCGGGCTTTTGCCGCTTACCGGGAGGGGTTGGGTGGATAACGGAATTAAGCGAAAGACCAATCTGATCCTGGTTGGAATGATGGGGTCCGGCAAGACGACGGTAGGACGGCTGGTGGCTGACCGGTTGGGTTGGGATCTGATCGATACCGACCAGTTAATCGTGGATAGGACCGGCGCTTCTATCCCGGCGCTCTTCCAAGAGAAGGGCGAAGCCTTTTTTCGCCGGCTGGAAAAGGAAGTGCTCCTGGAATTAAAAGCCAGGAAGAGAATGGTGGTGGCGACCGGCGGCGGGACCGTCCTGGATGGGGAGAACCGGCGTCTTTTACAGGAAACCGGTTTGGTTATTTACTTAAAAACGGCGCCGACGGTTTTGGCCGCCCGGGTTGGCCATGGGGAGGGCCGCCCTTTACTGATGGGGCGCGATCCGGTACAGGTCCTCACGGCCTTGCTGGAAGAGAGAGAGACTTTCTACCGCCAAGCAGATCTGGTGGTGGTGACCGACGGACGGACCCCCAGCCAAGTGGCGGAAGAGATCATCATCCGTGCGGCGGGCCGGGGGATCGGCCGGACCGGCCGGCCGGAACGGAGCGAAGGTGAGAAAGATGGCAGTGGAACGGCGGTTATTGATCAAAGCCGGGGATGAGGAGTACCCGCTCTATTTAGGGACGGGATTGCTGGCCCGGACCGGGGAGATCTTAAAAGAAAACGGCTTAACCGGAAAGATCTTGGTGGTCACCAACGCGACCGTGGCCCCTTTGTATCTGGCCGTGGTCGAACAGGGGCTAAAACAGGCCGGCTTCACAGTGGCAACGGTGATCCTGCCCGACGGTGAAACCTACAAGCGAATCGAGGAATTAGTCGGGGTTTATGATGCGGCGGTGGCCTGCCGTCTGGAAAGGGACTCGGCGGTGCTGGCCTTGGGGGGCGGTGTCATCGGGGACTTGGCCGGTTTTGCCGCCGCCACTTACCTGCGGGGTGTCCGTTTGGTGCAGGTGCCGACGACCCTCCTGGCGCAAGTGGACAGTTCCATCGGGGGGAAGGTCGCAGTTAACCACCGGGAAGGGAAAAACCTGATCGGCGCCTTCCACCAACCGGCCGCCGTGATCAGTGATCTGGAGACCCTGGCTACCTTAGACCGGCGGGAGTTCAACACCGGTCTGGCCGAGATCATTAAAGTCGGTTTGATCGGCGATCCTGAACTGGACCGTTTTCTCCGCCGGGAGCAGATGGCGGTCCGGCAACAGCAAATACCGGCTTTAGTCGAGATTATTCAGCGGGCCTGTGCCTTTAAAGCCCGGATCGTCAGCGGGGATGTCCGGGAAAAAGGCGAACGGGCGATTTTAAATTATGGACATACCATCGGGCATGCCCTGGAAGCGGAGACCGGGTATACCTATTACCGGCACGGCGAGGCGGTGGCCGTCGGGATGGCCGGCGCGGCTGACCTCAGCGTCGCGTTGGGTCTGGCCGCTCCTGAGCTTAGCCAGGCGACGCGGGAGCTCTTACAGGCTTATGATCTCCCCGTCAGCATTCCCGGCCTTTCCGCCTCCAAACTGGTTTCCCGCATGGCTTTGGATAAGAAAGTGAAAGCGGAGAAACTCCGTTTCATCCTGAGCCCCGCCATCGGTCAAGTCCTGATCAAAGAGGATGTGCCGCCGGAGGAGATTTTCCCGGTCTTATACCGGTTGGGCGCAGTTTAGGGGGGATTGCCATGAAGATCTTGGTTTTACATGGACCAAACCTTAATCTTTTGGGCCTCCGGGAACCGGAGATTTACGGCCGGATGACGCTGGAACAGATTGATCAAGCCCTCCGGAAGGTGGCGGCTGAGCTCCAGGTGGAGCTGGAGATCTGCCAATCTAACCATGAGGGTGTCTTGATCGACCGGATTCAGCAAGCCTACGGGGAAGCGCAGGGGATCCTGATTAACCCGGCGGCTTTAACCCATACCAGTGTTGCCCTGCGTGACGCCCTGGCCGCCGTTGCTTTGCCCGTGATCGAAGTTCACCTTAGTAATATCCACGCCCGCGAAGCTTTCCGCCACCAATCGCTGACCGCGTCGGTGGCGACCGGGGTAATCTGTGGTCTGGGGGCTGACGGGTACCTCTGGGGGCTCCGGGCCTTGGTGCAAATAATAAAGAAGAAACAGCAAAAAGAGGCTCCGGTTAAACCGTGAGCCTCTTTTTGTGGCATTTATTGTCCTGTTGACGATCTTGAGCAGCACTTAAAACAGCATGCGGCTGGAGAGATCGGTAACCGGCAGGTGCCTTTTTTAGGGCGCCACGCCCGCCAGGGCGCCGACATGTTCATAGTTGGAAAGGAAAACAAACTGCTCGGAAAGGGGTGTCTCGACCAACCCTAAACGCAGGGCGGTCTTCCACGAACCGATGTTTCCGGTATGCGTCCGCCAACAAGGTAAACGGTCAAACTCCTCAAATTGAGCCCGGCTTAGCAGGCGGGCGCATTCCAGGGCCAGACCGCGGCCTTGATAGGCGGGGCGGGTCGCGACGCCTAATTCACAGTATCGCCTGGTGTAGGCCAAGGTTGTCGCGACGGAAGCCAGCTCACCGTCGATAAAAGCGGCGGCGGCTTGCCCTTTGGTCAAAAGGCGGGCCGGAGAACCGAAGAAATCCCAAAGCCAATCCTCGGCGGCAAAAGCCTTTTCGAGTAATCCGGCTTCTTCCGGATGCAAGAGACGGACGCGGAAATTCGGTGCAGAAGCCGGCCGCCAGTCTTGGGGAGCGGCCATGAAAAGCACCGGAAGGGCAAACCGGACCGGCCAGTACCGGTTGACCACCGGAAACAAGGAATGGGGGACCACCAAATCGGCCGGTTCCTTCAATAACTTGAAAAACCTCTTGCTGATGATCAGTTGATCCGTTTCCCCATAAAGGAAGTATAAAGGTGGAAACGTGTGCGGGTAAGAGATGGAAAAGAATTTCGGGGTATGCTCATGGTCAACAACCACCACACTAGACGGAGAATCCAGAAGGAAAAGCGCGGAACAATTCTCGGGGGTATCGGCCAGCATGGACCGGACGGTATCCCGTTTTTGCGGAGGTAGCCTCCTCATTATTTCATCTCCCTGATTATCTTAAATCCGCTGGGACAAGGAAGATGCAGGCTACCGTCAACTGCCAGGTACTAAAATAAAAACCCCCCCTTTAATACGGTTTGAGTTTAGAATACGCTTCGGCGGAAGAAAAAGCAATAGGCGGAAATACCGGTTTTTCTCTTAAAAAGGGAGGATTAGGATAAAAACACCCCTTCTCCACAAGAAGGGGTGTTCAAAGCTTATTATTTTTCGTTCTGCCGCGGCATTTACCCTATTTGTCTTCCGGGAAGTATTTAACCAGTAATTTGATGAGGGAATAAAAAATGATCATCCCGAAAAAGGTCAAACCCAAGCTTTGTAGAAGAATGCGTAAAGTTGTCAGTAAATTGTCGGTCATGATGGAACCTCCTTTATCCTATAATGCGAGGGCGTTCACCAGATAAATCAAGACCCCGGCGGCTAGGATCGATCCGACCTGTCCGGCCACATTAGCCCCGACTGCTTGCATTAACACAAAGTTCCCGGGGTTTTCTTTTTGGGCCAATTTCTGAATGACCCGGGCCGACATGGGGAAGGCCGAAATGCCGGCTGCGCCGATCATCGGATTGATCTTCCGGGGGAGGAAAAGGTTGAGGAGTTTGGCAAATAACACCCCACCCGCTGTATCAAAGATAAAGGCAAAGAGGCCCATGGCTAAAATCATCAGGGTCTTCCAGGTTAAAAAGTTTTCGGCCACCATTGTCGAACCAATGGTAATGCCCAGTAACAAAGTGACCAGGTTGGAGAGTTCGTTCTGGGCGGCCCGGGAGAGCTTGTCCAAGACCCCGCATTCCCGAATCAGGTTACCGAACATGAGAGAGCCGACTAGCCCGACGCTCATCGGGGCGATCAAACCGGCAATGGTGGTAACGATAATCGGAAAGAGGATCCGGGTAGTTTGCGAGACTTTATGGAGGTTTAGATCCATGCTGATCCGCCGTTCTTCCGGTGTGGTCAAAGCTTTAATGACCGGGGGCTGAATTAAGGGAACCAGTGACATATAGGAATAGGCGGCGACCGTAATCGGCCCGACGAGTTCTTTCCCGGCGAAAAGATTGGCCACGTAGATGGAGGTGGGTCCGTCGGCGGCGCCGATGATCCCGATGGAGCCCGCCTCTTTTAAGCTAAAACCCACAC
>JAAYHY010000087.1 GCA_012735135.1 Bacillota bacterium
ACAATTCTTGGTAATGAACTTAGAACGAAAGCTCCGGCTTCTTTTTACCCATTTTTGGCGGTCGCCTTTTCGGTTGTCAAAGTTCTTCTTTTCTGTTCCTGCTTGCGTTTTTCAGTAAGCCCTAATTTAACCGCTATTACCGATTGGGAAGAAGCGGTAGTTAAACATCTTTATGATTCTTTATTTGTGACCCGTTGGTCCCGTTGGACGGCGGCCTTAAAAATAATCGATCTTGGCGCCGGCGCCGGTTTTCCGGGGATTCCCTTGGCTATTCTCTTTCCCCGACAGCAGTACTTTTTAGTGGAAGCCAACAAAAAAAAGGCGGAATTTTTATCCTCGGTTAAAGAACTGTTGCGTCTTGACAATACCTTTATTCTTAACGAAAGGGCCGAGACTATTGCCCACCAGCAAGCGCATCGAAGCCAATATACGATTGTAACCGCCCGCGCTGTTGCCTCTACTGCTGTTCTTTTAGAGCTTGCCTTACCCTTTTGTCAACAGGATGGATACTTTGTAGCATATAAAGGAAAAAACTATCGGGAAGAACTTATGGCGGCCCAAAACGCCATAGGAATTTTGGGCGCCGTTTTATCCGAAGAGATTTCCTACGAACTTCCTAACGGCTTAGGAGAGCGTAACCTTTTGATTTTCCAAAAAAAACACTTTACTCCGGCACAGTATCCCCGCCGGCCGGGGATACCGGCGAAAAGGCCCCTATAATGTTTCACGTGAAACAGGACTGTTTTTTGCCCAATGAAGCCTTAATAAATATAAATAGACACCATAGAATTAAATGCGACGGGACCATATAAATACCCAATTAACAGAGACCAAAGGATCGACGGCACCTAGTTACTAAATTTTAGTGCCGTTTTTGTTTGCTTTGTATAGAAAATCAAGGTATTTGGAGACGACCATCCGGTTTTGACTGGGTAAAAGAAGGCAAAGACAAACCATCACCCGCAAGGCGAGGCGCTTTTAGGTTGCCAATGCCGGCTCTTGCGGGCTTGAGCCAAGGAAATGAAAATCAGAGCAGGTAGTCGTTGGCGTCGGCCTCCGTAAGCACCTTGCAGTGGTTAAAAAGTAATGGCGGATGAGTCGACAAGCGTCGAATGCTTTATATTAGGTAGGTGACCGATGGCCCAAAGGACGCTTAAATTGGTTGTTTCCGCCGTTTACCGTCAATATACACCAATTAATTAATTGAAGTTAGGTGAACAACTAGGGCTATTTTTAAAGTAGGCAGGAAGATGAGGGACCGTTCACGAACATAAGAATAGTTGTGAAGATTCGATGAAGCGAGGAGGGAGCTTTCGATGGGAAAGGTCTTTGCCATAACCAACCAAAAGGGTGGTGTTGGGAAAACCACAACCGCGGTTAATTTAGGTGCATATATGGCGGTTTTAGGAAAAAAGGTTTTGGTTTTAGACAATGATCCACAAGGAAACGCCACCAGTGGGTTAGGGCTTAAGAAGAGTGAAATCAAAAAATGTATATATGATGTTTTAATTAGTGAAGTATCTATTGAAGAAGTAATTTTACCGACGCAAGTGCCAAATTTAGAGGCTGTACCGGCGACTATTCGTTTGGCCGGGGCGGAAGCTGAGCTGGTCGGGATGATGGCCCGTGACCAACGGTTACGCCGTTCCGTTGAGCCGGTACGCAATAAATACGATTATGTGCTAATTGATTGTCCGCCTTCCCTAGGCAACTTAACCTTAAATGCTTTAGCCGCCGCCGATGCAGTGATTGTTCCTATACAATGCGAATACTATGCTCTTGAAGGGCTTAGCCAATTAATGAAAACCCTACAGCTAGTGCAAAAATACTCCAACCCCAATCTCACGGTGGAAGGGGTCGTTTTAACGATGTATGATTACCGGACCAACCTATCCCAGCAAGTGGCGGAAGAAGTGCGGAACTATTTCCAGAATCGGGTCTACAACGCGGTTATCCCGCGTAATATTCGGTTAAGTGAAGCGCCCAGCCATGGGCTACCGATTAACCTTTATGACGGGCGTTCAAAAGGGGCGGAGGCCTATTTTGAATTAGCCAAGGAAGTGATTGCTCGTGAGTAAGTCCCGGGGTTTAGGTAGAGGCCTGGGGGCTTTAATTCCCCAGATTGAAGAGGAAGATTTGCAAAACACCTTTGAGATACCCCTCGCGGAGATCGAAATTAACCCGGATCAACCCCGGCGTAACTTTGATCCGGAAAGCCTGGAAGAATTGGCTGCCTCCATTAAAGTCCATGGAGTCCTCCAGCCCCTTTTAGTACGGAAAAAAGGCCCGGGGTACCAACTTATTGCCGGAGAACGGCGTCTACGGGCTGCTAAAATGGCTGGTTTAGAAAGAGTTCCCGTTATTATTAAGGAACTGGATGACCGGACGGTCATGGAAATCGCCCTGGTGGAAAACTTACAACGGGAGGACTTAAATCCAATTGAAGAAGCTCAGGCTTACCGCCGGTTGCTTGATGAGTTTAATTTAACTCAAGAAGAAATAGCTAAGGCTGTTGGTAAAAGTCGATCCGCAATTGCCAATACCGTTCGCCTCTTGCAACTATCCGAACCAATTCAGCAAATGGTTCTAAACGGGCAATTAACCATGGGACATGCCCGTGCTTTGCTTGGCTTGGAACAACCGGAGCAGCAGCTATTTATTGGTGAAAAGATAATCAAAGAGAATCTGTCGGTACGCGAGACCGAAGAGCTCGTGCGCCTGACTAATAATTCAATTGTTCCACGTGAAACAGTAGGGGAAGAAACGAAGAAAAGAGGAACGGGGACGGAAGGGCGTAAACTCGATCCGAACCTGGAAGCCATTGTGGAAGACATGACCCGTCTATTTGGGACTAGGGTACGGATCAAAACCAGTGGCGAGCGGGGAAAAATAGAGATTGAATATTATTCCAAAGAGGAATTGGAGAGAATCACAGAGCTTCTTCTAAGCTTATAACGGAATGGTAGGCCGGCTTCGAAGTAATTGACTGCGCTGGCGACCGCCCACAACTATACAGGCTAAGATCAATTCTTGTTACCATTACCACCGGAGTAGGATGTGTTGGGATCCGGTTAATTTATTAGCATATTCTAAAGCGCAATTCCGGTTGAAACGAGCAACTGCTTATATTTACGAAACAAATCCCGGGGAAGGAGATTGCAAAGAAAATCGAACAACTGTTTGGTTGACCGGTGGAGAAAATTTTTCCAAGAAATTAGCTCTTTAATAAAGGATGTCAGCGACCGAACAAGAATTATAGAAGTAAGATGAGATTGGACAAGAAGGGGCGTTAGAGGTGCAAGCAACAGTCTTCTTCAATAATCTTTCTCCCCAGGAAAAGATGGTCTTGACCATTCTGGTTTTACAAGGACTTTTTCTATTACTACTCTTCATTAATGGTATTCGGTTACAGAAACTGTTGAAACGCTACAGAAAAATGCTCACTGGTAACCAAGGAAAAAACTTGGAAGAGCTTCTCCTGGATTTAGGTGAAAGAATGGAGAAGGCCGAAGCGAACATTGAAAGGATGGAAGCAATGCTCGCCCGGATGGAAAAGGAAGCCACGCTGTGTCTTCAACGGTGGGCCCTTCAACGCTATAAGGCCTTTGCCAACGTAGGTGGCGACCAAAGTTTCTCCCTTGTTCTTCTCGACCGGAATGGTGACGGTGTAATGCTTAGTAGTATCTACGGGCGGGATGAATCCCGGATTTATGCTAAGACGATCAGCGGCGGTAAAGCCAATTACCCGCTTTCCGATGAAGAACAAGAAGTCCTAGCGGCAGCGATTCAGAGAAATTGAAGGCGAAAAGAGAAACGGAGGAAGGAGTTTTTTAAAAAAAAGAGAATAAAACATTTACTATATAAGGCAAAAGATTATATTACTCGCCGGTAAATGGAATAATAGATCCCGGTAAGCGGTGATGATGGTAATGGCTGACGGTTCAACATTTATGAGTAGACTTAAAAAGTTTTGGCGTAAAAAAAAGGAAGTGCGTTATACTTTCATGCTTGTTCCCCGGTCATCCGGGGTAACCAAAAGTATAAACATTCCTTTCTTCGTGATTGTGCTTTTCTTCTTCTTATTTCTGGCCAATATCTACTTCTTAGTCCGTTATCCTTTGCGTCTTTCAGAGATCGATGAATTGGACCGGAAAGTATACCAGCTTAATGATGTAATTACCCGAAACGATAATGATTTAAGGGTGATTGATCCTTCGATCAAAAAAGCGGAAGAGTATGAAGCAATTGTTAAAGAACAGAGTGAAATCTTAAAACAGATCGAAGCTCTACATAAATCCATCCAAGAGAAAAAAGCGGGTAAGTTCTGAGGCGAACGGAAGGATTTTTTAAGGAGATTGACATGGGACAGGAAAAGAGAAAGCGGTTAAGGGGTTCTGCGCCGCGGCGAAGAAGGTTTAGAAAAGACTTTACGCTTATAATGCTCTCCAACCGTCCTGGAAAGGTGAGAAGCATCTATCTTCCTTTTGCCTTAATTATTGCCTTCGTGTGTTTAATGGGTGTGAACTTTTATTTTCTCTTCCGCTATCCGTTACGCATCAGTCAAATTTTCGATTTAGAACAGCAGATTACCCGTTGTAAACAGACAATCGCCATTCAAGAGCAAGAATTAAAACAGATTGATCCGGCGATCCTCTCGACCCAGGAAGTTGGGGAGATCCTTAACTTACATAATAAAATTGCCTTCGAGTTTGAAGGGAAATATAATGAGGTAAAATTGAAAAATGCTTCCCGTAGCAAAGTCAGCCGGGGAGGCGCATACCGTTCCTTCCAATTACCTCAGTATAAACTATCGAGTGCCGATTCGGAATTGACTAAGTTGAGTGTGCTCAATAATAACCTTGATTTTCTCGAAGAAGAACTGGACAAGACTAATAAGCAACTTCAAGAACTTTATTCCCGTTATGTTGAATATGACCGGGAACTGGATTATACTCCCACCATCTATCCTTTGGTCACTAAAGGATATATTACTTCTTATTTCGGTTACCGACGGGATCCGGTCACAGGTAGACTTGGAACTTACCATGAAGGGATAGATATTGCCGCTCGGGTAGGGACGCCGGTACGGGCAACAGCTGACGGCACGGTGCTCCAGGCTGGTCGCTATGGCACTTATGGACTGTTTATTGAGATTAAACATGGCTCGTACGGTTATAAAACCAGGTACGCGCATAACAGCAAACTACTGGTTACAGCAGGACAAAAAGTGAAAAAAGGGGACATTATCGCTTATGTAGGGAGTACTGGAAAAAGTACCGGTCCCCACCTTCACTATGAAGTCCTGGTCAATAATAAACCGGTAAATCCCCAGAACTATCTACCGTAATTTTAAGGAGGATACTAATGAAAAGAAACGCGCCAGATGTTAACAACAGAGTAAGAAACAAAAAAATTGATACCTTAATCGGTAAAGAATCCGCTTTGACAGGTAATATCGAATCGACCGGGACCATCCGGATAGACGGAAAATTCGAAGGCGAGATTATCACCAAAGGAGATTTGGTTATTGGCGAGAGCGGACAGGTTCATGGTAAAATTAAAGCGGAAAACATAACCATCGCCGGAAAAGTTCAAGGGGAAGTAGAGGCTGCCGGAAAACTGGAATTGGTACCGACTGGTACTTTGCAGGGAGAAGCAAAGATGACTTTACTGGTGGTGGAGGAAGGTGCGGTCTTCCAAGGGAATTGCCAGCAGTTTAGCAAGGACCGGAAAGAAAAAGGAAAGTTTTTACCGTTTGAAACTCCGGTGGAGAAGTCAGGGCAAGTGAATACGGAGAAGAAATAAGATGCGCATCAAGCCTGTTGCAGGCTTGGTTTTTTCTTCATGGACGGAAGGACCAAGAATTTGCCATGGTGATCCGGGAATAAAGGGAAAGGAAAAGGGGATATCCTCCTACTATTTATATATGATGGTGGCCTAGATGAGTGACAATTTGATCTGTGCTATTCTTTCCAAACGGCAGAGTAAAATAAAGAAGAAAAAAGGGTATTATTTGATGATTGTCCCCAATAAAAAGGGGGAAACTTGTTCTTTGTATATACCCTATCTTATTTTTGTCTCCTTTTTTCTCATCTTAGGCGTCAATTGTTATTTCTTGTTCCGTTATCCTTTCCGGATTTCGGAGATTTGGAAGTTGGAACATCATATCTATAGTTTACGTCAGATCATTGCCCAGCAGGATAAAGAATTACGCCGGTTGGATCCTTGTTTGAAAACAACCCAAGAGATCGAAGCCAAATTAAATTTGGCCAACCGTTTTATTGTTGATATGGAGTGGGAATACAACCGGCTACGTAACAGAAAAACCAGTGGTGACCGTAAAGAATACCGGGAGGTTTATTTACCCGGTTATCAATTGTCCAGCGCGGATCAGGATCTAACCAAATTAGAGGTTTTAAACAGAAACTTAGAATATCTGGAAGAAGAGATCAGTTTCACCAGTCAGTCTTTGGACAGTTTGTTAGCTAAGTATAAGGCATATGATCGTCAAATGGATTTTACGCCAACCATTTGGCCGTTGGCCCGGGAACGGCAAATCTCCTCCGGTTTTGGGTACCGGCGGCATCCTATCTATAAAGAAATAATCTACCATCAAGGGATTGACATTCCAACGCGGATTGGCACTCCGGTACGGGCGACGGCTGAAGGGAAAGTGACCATTGCCGGAGTGCGTGGGGGTTATGGTTTATTGGTGGAAATTGATCATGGCTACGGTTACCGTACTCGTTATGGACACAACAGCCGTTTAGCGGTGAAAGTTGGTCAGTGGGTGAAGAAAGGACAAATCATTGCCTATGCCGGGAGTACAGGAACAAGTACCGGTCCGCATGTCCATTACGAAGTGCGGGTCAATAATGTTCCGGTGAATCCGGTTCCATATCTTAATTGAAGGGGCCGATTTAATGGAAGAGAAGATAAGCAAAAGCCAGATTCAGACTTTAATTGGTAAAGCCACTACCTTTATAGGGACAATCGATTCATTGGAGAATATTCAGATTGATGGGAAGCAAGAAGGAGAATTAAGGACCAAAGGTAATTTGGTCATCTCCGAATCTGGAGAAGCGCAGGGGAAAATCCACGCGGAGAATCTCCTCCTCGCGGGCGCTCTTCAAGGAGAAACGGTCGTTAACCGAAAAATGGAGATTTTGGCGACCGGGAATTTTCAAGGCCAAGCTGAAATGGCCATCTTAGTGGTGGAAGAAGGCGCGAGATTCGAAGGAGAATGCCAGCAAAAACAAAAGTAGCATATTCCCCCTTGGATCCTGAGAAAATAAAGCCAAGGGGGTGAAATGTTGCCTAAATACCGGATTGCGGTGGAAAATGGGCTTTCCCAGATTGAGACGGCCTTGCGCCAGGAAGGGTATCAGGTGGTTGATCCCGAGGAGGTCGGTTCCAATGTGGATGCCGTGGTCATGACCGGAATGGATGAAAACCTGATGGGGATTACTGATACGCTGACCACAGGGGTGGTCATTGATGCGTCAGGGTTGAATGCCAATGAAGTCCTGGCCGAATTGGAAAGACGGTTGCCAAAACTGAAACAAGAATAAATTAGGAGAGTAACGCCCCGTTATAAAGGGGCGTTTTCCGTATATACACATTCAGGCCGGCTTCCGCAAGTTTGTGCGAAACGTTGTAGAAGGGGTCAGCCGTACCCTTATGCTTGCTTTGCTGATTATATTTATCCCCAAAGAGCCCAGAAAAGATAAAAAAACTAAAATGCCTGTTTTCTTAGCCTCTCTTTGTCTGCTGGGTTATTATGGGACCTGGCTGGTCTATTATGCCGGAATCGTATTTTCGTGGCTGTTTGTGGGGATGGCTTTTTTGCCGGCCGTCTATTTCATCGCTGTCGAACTTTGGTTAGATAATTATATTCTATGCTCCCAAGTATTATTTTTGGGCTAACGCATCTGGCGATGGCTTGGATCAATTATTTATCATAAAGGGAAAGATTGCTTTTAATATATTACGCATTAATTGTTTTGGGGTTGCTTCTTATCTACTCCTTGGTGGAGGCTTTTCCTTTTTGAAATTGCGAACTTAATTATAGACTAACACCGAACAAGGAGTCGATTCCGGTGCATTAAACTATAATGGTACAAAAAGAAAAAGGTGAGAAGATTGCGGTTTGAACCTTCGAAAACAGGCGCCCAAAAGTTACTGGCGGAGAAATTACGGGCAGAAGAGATTGCCTTTCTGGAAAACCAATGGTTGGAAGGGTGGGAAGTGGATATTTTCTTGCCCCAGTACTATTTGGTCATTGAGATTGATGGCTTTTATCATTTAACGACCAAACAGCAAGAGAAGGATCGGGCGAAAGCGCAAAGGTTAGAAGCGGCGGGCTACCATGTTTTGCGTTTTACTAATTCCCAAATTTACCAGGATTGTAAAGGCTGTTTGCAGGTAATTAAGGCGGTGCTGAATAATCAGGAACGCCAAATTAAAAGGGGGGCCCAGGTCGAAGCCGGGCCAACCCCTTGGCAAGAAAAGTTAGCCGTCCTCCAAAGAAAATTGAAGGCGATGGAAGAAAAAAAGTAAATGTAAGTTTTCCGGGTCACCATTTTAAAACGGGATGCCGGGCCGCTTCGGTTTCATTCAAGCGGCGAACAGGTGTGGTATACGGGGCTTCTTTCAGGGTTTCCGGTACGGTTTTGGCCTTTTCCGCCAGGTCTTTCATGATGGCGACAAAAGAATCGAGTAATTCTAGAGTTACCGCTTCGGTGGGTTCAATCATTAAAGCTTCGGACACGATCAAGGGGAAATAAATTGTGGGGGGATGAACCCCGTAGTCCAGCAGGGCTTTGGCTAGATCCAGAGCACGAATCTCCGCCGGGTTTTCTTTTAGACCGCTTAAAACAAATTCGTGCATACATGGGCGATCATATGGAAGGTTATAATCTTCTTTTAATTGTGTTTGCAGATAATTGGCGGCTAAAACCGCATCGGTGGAAACCTGTTTCAAACCGGTATAGCCTAAACTGAGGAGATAAGCTAAAGCTTTAATAATAACCGCAAAATGGCCCCAAAATCCTTTAACTTTCCCGATGGAGCGGGGCGCATTATAATCCCACTTAAAACCTTCTTCCGTTCTTACCACACGGGGAACAGGCAAATAAGGAGCTAAATGGACTTTCACCCCGAGGGGACCCGAACCGGGGCCGCCACCGCCGTGGGGGGTGGCGAAAGTTTTATGAAGATTAAGGTGAACGAGGTCAAATCCCATGTCACCAGGACGGGCCCAACCCATAATTGCATTGAGGTTGGCGCCGTCATAATAAACCTGGCCGCCAATCCCATGGATCATCTGAGTAATCGTCAGGATGTTTTCTTCAAACAAGCCCAGCGTATTGGGGTTGGTCAACATGAGGCCGGCAACCCTTGGCGAAAGAAAGGGTTTGAGCATCTCCGGATCAAGAATGCCGTTGGCCGAAGATGGAATCTTTTGGACCTGGAAGCCGGCCAAGGCGGCACTCGCCGGATTAGTGCCGTGGGCGGAGTCGGGAATCAAAATCAGATCCCGGTGGGCTTCTCCCCGGTCTTTTAAAGCCGCTTTGAGAATCAGCAACCCCGTCAACTCGCCATGGGCGCCGGCGGCCGGCTGTAGTGTAAAGGCATCCATTCCGGTAATGGTGGCAAAGACCTTTTCCGCCAAGTCAATTATGGCCAAAGCACCCTGCAGATCAGATTCATCTTGCAAAGGATGAAGGTCTTGAAATCCGGAGAGGCGGGGAAGTTCCTCCAGGAGTTTGGGGTTATACTTCATGGTACAAGATCCAAGGGGATAAAAACCCTGGTCCACACCGAAACTCCGTTGGGCGAGATGGATAAAATGGCGGGTAACTTCCATCTCACTTAGTTCCGGCAGGTTCAAAGGAGTTTGCCGCCGGCAAAAAGAAGGGATTAGCTCAGCACCGGGGGTGGACGGCAGATCGGAAACGGGCGGTAGATAACCCCGACGTCCCTGAACCGAGCGCTCCTTCAATAAAACCGGTTCTGCATTCTTCCTCATTGTACGCACCTCTCAATCTCCTCACAGAAGCGATCCATCTCCGCTTTGGTTCGTAATTCCGAGGTATATAATAGGTAAGCATCCTGGCCTAATCCGTTTTCCGGAGTGATCTTAAACCCGGGAATAAATCCTTTCTCCCTCATTCTCCGGAAAAAGTCGGCCGGTGGGCGGGAAAGAGCGATTGCAAATTCATGGAAAAAGGGTTGGGGTAAAAGGCCCCGCACCGCGGGAATCCGGGTCAATTGTTCATACAGATAATGGCTATTGCGAACGGTGGATAAAGCGACCTCTTGGAGACCGGACGGGCCTAAAAGGGACAGGTAAACGGTGGCGGTTAAGGCACAGAACGCCTGATTGGAACAGATGTTGGAGGTGGCCTTTTCCCGCCGGATATGTTGTTCCCTGGTTTGCAGGGTCAAGACAAAACCTTCCCGGCCGTCCCGATCAGTGGTTTTTCCCACCAGGCGTCCGGGTAAATGACGCAGGTAATCTTTTTTGGCGGTAAAAAAGCCGAGGTATGGTCCGCCAAAGCTGAGGGGCAGGCCAAAAGCCTGGGCTTCCCCCACGACCAGATCAGCCCCGAAAGATCCGGGTGGTTCCAGCAGGCCGAGGCAGACCGGATCGTTAATATAAACAATGGCCAAAGCGCCGCTGGCCTTCACGACAGAAAGCAGTTCCCGAGAGAGGATAAGGCGGCCATAGAAATCCGGGTATTGGATCACGACGGCGGCGGTCTGCTCGTTTACCGAGGCCATCAGCTGTTTTTGGGGATCCTCCTCCATGACGGGAAGGGAATGGACTTCAACGGGCAGATTAGCCGTATAGGTCCGAACCACCTGGGCGGCTTCGGGGTTGAGACCGGAAAGGAGGATGATCTCCTTCCTTTTGGTAACATTATAAGCCAGTAAAAGGGCCTCCGCCAAAGCGGTTGGTCCGTCGTACATGGAAGCGTTGGCCACATCCATCCCGGTTAACTCGGCGATCAGGGATTGAAATTCAAAAAAGACCTGGAGGAGGCCTTGATTTAATTCGGGTTGGTAGGGGGTATAAGCGGTTATAAATTGGGATTGGTTGACTAAAAAGGGCACCGCGGCGGGAATGGCGTGTTCATAGGCGCCGGCGCCGAGGAAGGAAACCACCTCCGATCCCGGAGTATTTAAAGCCGCCCATTGGCGAAACAGCCTTTTAACCTCCTCCTCGGTCCGGTCGGGTAGGTCAAAGGCGGCTTTTGCCCGGATCTTTTCCGGGATCACCTGAAAAAGTTCGGTAAAATTCCGGACGCCAATTACCTGTTCCATCTGCCGTCGTTCACTATCGGTTAAAGGAAGATACGGATGGCCCATAGGATCACCTCTTTCTTTTGTAAAAAGGTAAAGCAGTACTTTGTGCCGGGTAGCTTCGGCCCCGCAAAGCCAGAGAGAGGGTTGTGCCTGGCGGCGGGACCGGAGAGACGAGCGCCATGCCAATCCCCTGTTGTAAAGTGGGGGAGAAAGTTCCGGAAGTAATGCGGCCGATCAATTGTTCCCCCCAGTAAACTTCGGTCCCGGGCCGGGGAATGGCCGACCGCTCGGTGACCAAACCGATCCGTCGGGGGGTTGCCGGATTGTTCTTCTCCTGGAGTAGGGCGGTACGGCCGGAAAAGTCTGGCTTCTCCCAGTCGATAAACTTTTCTAGACCCGCTTGAACCGGAGAAATTTGAGGGGAAAGTTCGTTCCCGAAGAGAGGTAATCCAGCCTCTTGGCGTAAGAGATCGCGGGCGCCCAGGCCGGCGGGGATTAAACCGGCTTCCGTCCCGATCCGGCTTAGCGTTTGCCAAAGGATTTCCGCCAAGACCGGAGGGGTGTAAATTTCAAAACCATCTTCGCCGGTATAACCGGTCCGGGAGATCAACAGTTCATGCTTTTCCCAAAAAAGTTTCTGAAAACGGAATGGCTTTAAGGCAAGGGCTTCCGGTAGAAGTTGGCCCAAGATGGCTGGGGCCGCCGGTCCCTGGAGCGCCAGTAAGGCAAAGAGGGAAGAATAGTCCCGGATTTCTACCTTAAAACCGGTTGTTTTGGATTGCAGGAAAGCAAAGACTGCTTGGATGTTGACCGCATTGACCACGAGCAGAAATTCCTCATCATTAATCCGGTAGACCAGCAGATCATCGACGGTTCCACCGTCGGGGGCGGCAAGAATTGAATAAATTACCTGGCCATTTTGGGCCTTAACCATATTGTTGGTGAGCATTAAGTTTAAGAAGGAAGCGGCCTCCGGGCCGGCCACCAACAACTGGCCCATGTGGGAGACGTCAAAAAGACCGGCTTGGTTGCGAACGGCTTTGGTCTCTTCGAGGATCCCCGAGAATTGAAGCGGCAGTAACCAACCGGCAAATTCGGTGAAGCGGGCGCCGGCTTGTTGACAGATTTCAAATAAAGGGGTCTTTTTTCCAGTATTGTTCGGCAAAGGGATTCTCCTTTCTCCTATTGCTCGGTAAAAATAAGCAAGGCCCGGTCGGCCAGAATTTCAAATTTAGTGTTAAAGGGGGCGGAGAGCATCTGCAATTCTTGTAAAACCCGTTCCGCCTCGGCGCCGGTGAGGGGCTTGGGGCAAAAGCGTACCTGATGGTTGTTGATGTTAAGCGGATAAAACGTCGCCGATTTTATACCGGCGGGGGTTAAACGAACCTGTAAAATTAATCCGTCTTGAACCCGGTTGCTATAGGAGGCAAAGATAAAATTTCCCAGGCTGTAAGCGATTAAACCATGTTTATATACCTCCACCCCTTGGATCACATGGGGGTGGTGACCGACAACCAGATGGGCGCCGGCATTAATGGCAACTTTCGCCAAATCCGCCTGGTAGGGTTTGCGCTCTTTGAGCAACTCGGAACTCCAGTGAAAGGAGACCACCACAATATCGGCTAAACGGCGGGCTTCTTTTACATCCGCAGCGATATAACGGGCTTCGCCGGGCGCGGTCCCCGGACGGTTGGCCGTGGCGTTAAACTCCAGCGGGTAAGTATTGTTGTAGGCCAGAAAGGCAACTTTTAATCCATTCTTCTCAATGATGGCCGGCTTGCGCGCGGCGGCCAAGTTAACACCGGCGCCGACATGGGCGATTTGGTGTTGATCTAAAAGGGCAATGGTTTCCGCCAGGGCTTCCGGGCCATAATCCATGATATGGTTGTTGGCTAAGGAAACAATATTAATTCCACCGGCGGTTAAGGTTTGGATGACGTAAGGTTGACAACGGAAGGTGAAGGTCTTTTCCACGTAAAGATCGCCTTTTAACGCGATGGGCGTTTCCAGATTGGCAAAAAAGAGATCGCTGGACCGGCAGAAAGCTTGAAGGTGGAGGAAAGGATAGGCCGGATCCGTTTTTAAGATCGCCTCCAAAGCGCCACCCGGGTAGAGGTCGCCGGCCAAGGTCAGGATTACTTCGGGTGCGGAGTTTTCGCCAAAGACGGTGACCGTCAACAACAAACCGATGATGAGGAGGAACCAAAGGGCGCCGGAACGGGGCGAAAAGGATAAACCGGTGGGCATCATGACCCCCCCTTTTTGGTATCTCTTTTCTTCTTTTCCTATTATAACATTAAGCCTAATTCGATGACAGGTTATTCTCCTATTTCAGTGGTTATTTCTGTAAGCGCGCGCAGAAAAGGATTGGATTAAAATCTGTTTTTAGCAGGAGAGAAGGATTAAAGCAGGGAATAAAAAAGGACTGGGATAAATCCAGTATTCCGGTAACCATGATATAATAATGAGGGCGGGAAGGGAATAATTGCCGGTGTTTCCCGTCTACCACTTTGAAAAGGGCCTTTGCTGTTTGTCGATTCACCCGGCTTCAATTGTCATCACTTTAAACTGCCGGTAGCCGGCGTGAGCGACTACTTTATTAAACAGGAGGAATTGACCATGGATTATTTAGACCGTATCCAGCAGGAACAAGAGGCGATGATCAAGACATTGCAAGAGTTAATTGCCATCCCCAGTGTGAAAGGGGGGCCGGTGACGGTAGGGGCGCCCTTTGGACCGGAGATCGCCCGGGCTTTGGCATATGTGTTGGCTTGGGGTGAACAGCACGGGTTTACCGCGAAAAATCTCTCGGGCTATGCGGGGCATTTGGAGTTTGGGTCCGGGGAAAAGACCGTCGGTGTTTTGGTTCATCTAGATGTGGTTCCTGCGGGGGAAGGGTGGTCGCATCCGCCCTTTTCCGGTACGGTCGCTGATGGAAAGATTTATGGGCGGGGTGCAGTGGACGACAAAGGCCCGGCGGTGGCGGCCATGTATGCGCTGAAGGCTCTAAAAGAGAGCGGGGTTCAACTGGGAAAGAAAATCCGGATTATCTTTGGTTGTGACGAAGAGAGTGGCTGGCGTTGTATGGACCATTACTTTAAACACGAAAAGAAACCCGATTATGGGTTTACACCCGACGCCATGTTTCCCTTAATTAATAGTGAAAAAGGACAGATGGCTTTGGTGTTTGAAGGTGAGGGCAAGACGGAGGGGGAAGGCGTCATCCTCCAGTCCATCACTGGGGGGACCAGACGGAATGTGGTTCCGGAACGGGCCGAAGCGGTGCTCGTCTTTCCCGATGAGGCCAGTTTATGCCGGGGGAAAGCGGCGCTTTTGGCCCAGAAGATCAATGGACTTAACCTGACCGATTTACCGGAGAAAAACCAGTTGCGCATCGTCGCGCACGGTGTTTCGGCCCATGGTAGCACTCCGGAACAGGGGGAAAATGCCATTTCCAAGCTGGCCTTGGCATTAACACCAATCGAGGGGAAGGGCGGTTCTTGGGAGAGTATCCGTTTTATCCGGGACTGTTTTGGGCAGGGAACCGATGGCAGCGGGTTAGGTATTGCTTGCCGGGATGAGGTTTCGGGGGCTTTATCCATCAACCTTGGGGTGATTAGGACGGAGGGGGAAAAGATCCGGATGGAAGTGGACATCCGTTCGCCCCGCTCCGCCGATCACCGGCAGATGAAAGAGAAAATAGCCGACCAATTAAGCCGTTACGGTTTGAAAATTACAGAGAGCAGCACCATGCCTCCCCACTATTTACCGGAGGATAATTGGCTGGTCCAGGTCTTACTCGGGGTCTACCGGGAAGAAACCGGGGATTTGACCAAACCGGTGGCCACCGGTGGGCGGACCTATGCGGTGACCCTTGGCAATGGCGTGGCTTTTGGTCCGGTCTTTCCGGGACAACCGGAGACCGCCCACCAAAAGGATGAATATTTTGCCATTAAAGACTTGATCACCTGTGCGCGTATTTATGGGAAAGCTCTTTATACGTTAGCAAGAGAAGAATAAGACATAAGGAGAATAGGGAAATGGTGAAACGGGGACTCTGGATTCTCTGCCTTGTCTTTTTATGCTTCTGCCTGGGGACGGGGGGGCAAGCTGCGGAACCCACCAAGGAAATTCCGATTATTATTAAAGAACGGGCAGGGATCGATTGGAAAAACACCCCGCTTACCGTGGGGGTTCCGGTACCGGCCGGGAATGGGGCTTTTGCCACTCCCCCCCGGGTTCTTGACCAGTGGGGGCGGGAGGTGCCAAGTCAAGCGGTTTTATTGTCAGCGTCATCGACTGCTGTGCTTCCGCAATGGTGGCGGATTACCTTTTTCGCCACGGTTAACCGGGGGGATACCCTGGTTTACCGGGTCGTGCCCGGGGCAGAAAAACGGGATCTCCCGCGGGTGGCGGTTACTGTGGAAAAGACGGCCACCGGTTACGTTGTCGAAAACAACAGCTTAAAAATGGAATTACGGGAAGACCAACCGCTAGTTGCCCGGGCCTGGTTTGATCCGAGCGGAAGAGGATCTTTTAAAGACGGGACGCTGATCCTGGCCACCCCATTGGCACTGGGCCTCCGGACCGCAGAAGGGGCTTTAACAATTGATTCAGCCGCGCAAACCCAGATCAAACTGGAGGAATCCGGGCCGGTACGGGCGGTCTTCCGGATCAGCGGTAAAATGAGAAAGCCCGGGAAGGAAGCATCCTTTACCTACGATGGCCGTTTAATCTTTTACGCGGATACCCCTTATTTCCGTTTGGAATTAAAATTGGTCAACACCGGCGGTAGCCACCAGATGGTGGAGGAAGCCTGGGTTGGGGCTAACTTCAATCTGAAAGGAGAACGAATACAGGCGGCCTTTGGGAGCGAAGGGAAGACGCCGAAAACGGGGGCTTTGCGCCCCAACGAACAGGCCCAACTTTTGGTCGATGCCGCCGGCCGGATCCGGTGGGGCGGGATCTTTTCCGGGATTAACCCGGCGCCGGCCGGAACAGAGGAGGCTTTAGGATGGGTTGACTTAACCGGGACCGACTGGGGGGTTGGCCTCGGGGTCAAGGCCTTCCGTCCCCAATACCCTAAAGGGCTGCAGGTCGGTGGGACCGGGGAGATGAAGGTTCAGCTTTTGCCTTCTTCTTCCCCGTTGCTTTGGGGAGCAGGAGTGGCCAAAACCCACGATCTAACCCTGTATTTCCATAGTGCGCGGGACCGGGAAAGTTTAAACTATTTAAAAGCGTTGACCAATCAACCACCGGTGGCAATGCCGGATGCCAATTGGCTGAACCAAACCGGAGTTTTCGGCCAACCTTTTTTAACCGATGCGTTTTTGGCCGCCCTGGATCCCCAGTTGCGCTCAACGGCGGCACTTTTAAAAGAAAAATACCATACCGATCTGTTAAACTTGTACGGACCATCTGTGGGCGTCCAGGAGATCAACCCGGAACATTGGGGTTTCTTCCATTACGGGGACTTGCCGGTGGCCTTTACCGCCCCTTGGGCTGTAACGGGGAAATATTGGAACAATAATGCGTATGACCTTCCTTACCAGCTATTATGGGCTTACCTCCAAAGTGGAGACCCGGCTTTGCTGACGATTGGGGAGGCGGCCCTAACCCATTGGCAGGATGTGGATCTTGTCAATCCGGAGGCCATCCCCCGTCCGTCTCCCGGGTTGGAACACCTAAAGGATCCACGGCAAGGCGTTGTGAGTATGACGGAGGATTTCCGCCATTTTGCGAACGGCGGTTTACTGTTAGGGTATTATCTTCTGGATGACCAATATGGGTATGAACTGGCCTTACGCATGGCGGACCGGGTTACATTACAGGACGGTGTTAATCAGGACGATCCGCGGACTTTTGCCGCAGGGCTTATGACGGTTGTTGCGGCCTATCAGGCCAGCGGCCGTGAGCGCTATCTGGACCGGGCTGCCGAGCTGGTTGATCTGGTTTTAGCCTGGCAAGAGGGGCAGGGCGGCGGGTTTCCCTCCGACTTTATTTACAAAGCCGGTTTACTGACCGATAGTTTAGTCGCCTATTACCGGATCACCGGAGACCCCCGGGTGCTCAAGGGGATCCAAAAGGCGGTGGATTATGCGCTATATCATTATTGGGATGAGCGCTCCGGATTGATCCAAAGTACCGGGGGGATTCTCTTCAGTAGCGCCTTGGATCTGCTCTACCGGGAGACCGGTGAAAATAAATACTATAACATCGGTAAAACTCAAGTCAATGCTTTTGTAAACAAAGGGGCGGTGACGGAAGCAAAAGATGTAGCGTTGTTCTACCGTAACGTCTTTTCCTTCTTTAATGGGGCGTTGCGGCAGGACAAGGGTAAATAGTGATTTGGGACTGGAGTTCATTTCTTCTTTCATCCGGAGGGAAAGAGAAGAGAGAGTATAAAAGGATATTAAGAACGGCGTTGAGGAGCGGAGGAAGAGACAGCCAGCTCAAGGCCGGGTAATTATATGTTAACGTTTGGTTAAATACCTTTTCCCTGCTGATAAAATAAGTTATTCTTTAAGTGTGACAAGTTGATTCCAACGAGGGAATCCAAACTTGGGACCGGATTATGTCTGGTCCTCTTTCACGTTTAAAGTATTATGTAACCTAAATTATATTCCAAAATTAAGGAGGCCTGGCAGTGGGTAAAAAAGTTACAATTGACGGGAATACCGCTGCAGCTCATATCGCCTATGCTTTTAGCGATGTTGCTGCGATCTACCCCATTACCCCATCTTCGCCAATGGCGGAATCAATCGACGAGTGGAGTGCCCATGGTCGTAAGAATCTGTTTGGGCAGACCGTCCGGGTAGTGGAAATGCAGTCGGAAGGGGGAGCGGCCGGAGCCGTGCACGGTTCTTTGGCAGCTGGTGCGTTTACCAGTACGTTTACCGCTTCCCAAGGGTTGTTGTTAATGATCCCGAATATGTACAAAATTTCTGGTGAGTTACTCCCGTGCGTGTTTCATGTTTCCGCGCGGGCGTTAGCCGCTCATGCCCTTTCCATCTTTGGCGACCATAGTGACATCAATGCGACCAGACAAACGGGTTTTGCCTTGCTAGCATCCAACTCGGTGCAGGAAGCGATGGATATGGCGCTGGTGGCCCACCTGGCGACTTTGGAGTCCCAAGTCCCGTTCCTTCATTTCTTTGACGGTTTCCGGACTTCCCATGAGATCCAAAAGATCGATGAGATCAGTTATGATGAGATTAAACCTTTAGTGAACTGGGAAAAGGTTGAGGCTTTCCGGCAACGGGCTTTAAATCCGGAACATCCGGAGCAAAGGGGTACCGCCCAAAACCCCGACACTTACTTCCAGAACCGGGAAGCAGCCAATCCCTACTATTTAGCCACCCCCGGGATTGTGGCCGCGGTCATGGAGAAAGTGGGTAAACTGACCGGCCGTTATTACAAACCCTTCGACTATGTGGGTGCTCCTGATGCGGAACGCGTTATTGTTTGTATGGGTTCCGGCGCGGAGACGGTGGAAGAAACCGTCAACTATTTAGTGAAGAAAGGCGAGAAAGTCGGTTTAATCAAAGTCCGTCTCTATCGTCCGTTCTCCGCTGAACATTTCTTTGCCGTTTTGCCAAAAACCGTGCAGAGAATCGCCGTGCTCGACCGGACGAAAGAACCCGGCGCCAAAGGCGAACCTTTATATCTTGATGTTTGCGCCGCCTTTATGGAGAAACAGATGAATCCGGTGATTGTGGGCGGCCGTTATGGTTTGGGTTCAAAAGAATTTACACCGTCGATGGCGAAAGCGGTCTTTGACAACCTGGCGGCAGCCGAACCGAAGAATTTCTTTACAGTTGGCATTAATGATGATGTCACCAAGACGTCTTTGGAAGTAAAGGAAACAATTGATGTGGCCCTGGAAGGTTTACATCGCTGCAAATTCTTCGGGCTGGGTTCGGACGGAACCGTGGGCGCCAATAAGAACTCTATTAAAATTATTGGCGATAATACAGATATGTATGCTCAGGGTTATTTTGTTTATGACTCCAAGAAGTCCGGCGGGATCACCATTTCCCATCTCCGCTTCGGGAAATCGCCGATCAAAGCGCCGTATCTGATTGACCAGGCGGACTTTATTGCTTGCCATAATCCCTCCTATGTAACCCGATATGACATTTTAGACGGGATTAAAGAAGGCGGGAGTTTCTTACTGAACTCGCCCTGGACGGCAGAGGAAATGAATGAGAAATTACCCGCGGCAATGAAACAGACGATTGCCAAGAAGAACCTGAAATTCTTTAATATCGACGCCGTGAAGATCGCCAGCGAAGTCGGTCTGGGTGGGCGGATCAACATGATCATGCAAGTGGCTTTCTTCAAGATCGCCAAGGTGATCCCCTTTGAAGACGCCGTTCTTTATATTAAAGATGCGATTAAAAAGACCTACGGCCGGAAAGGCGATAAGATTGTTAATATGAACATTCAGGCGGTCGACCGGGCTATCGAGGCTTTGGAAG
>JAAYHY010000088.1 GCA_012735135.1 Bacillota bacterium
AAAATTCGCTGCCGGCCTTTGAAGACGCCATTGAAAAAGGCTATATCATCGAATTGGATGTGGCCATGACCAAAGATGAAAAACTGGTTGTCTACCACGATAAAAAACTCCTGCGCGGCTTAGGCGTCGACCGGTATTTACATGAACTGACTTATGAGGAGCTCTCCCAGTATAAGCTCTTTGGAACCACGGAGAAAATCCCCTTGTTCCGTGAAGTCCTTGCCTTGGTCGCCGGTCAGGTTCCCCTGCTGATCGAGATTAAAAACGAGGGTAAGGTTGGGGAGATGGAGCGCCTGATCTGTGAGGAATTAAAAGGTTATCCGGGAAAATACGCGATCCAGTCCTTTAACCCCTTTACCATCCAGTGGTTCCGTCAACATGCCCCTGAGGTCGTCCGGGGACAACTGGCCGGTAGCTTCGAAGTAAGCGATTACGACGTAGAATATGCCGGAACCACCCGCTTGCCTTGGTATAAAAAGGTGCTCCTAAAAAATATGCTCTTCAACTTCCTCAGCCGGCCTCATTTTATCGCCTATGAAATAAATAATATCTCCGCGGGCAGGCTGGAAAGGTTAAAAAAATTAGGAGTCCCGCTCCTCGGTTGGACGGTAAAGACCAGAGCAGAGTATGAAGAAAACAGATCAAAATTTAATAACTTGATCGTGGACGCGGTTTTACGCCAATTATAATTAGGGATTTGTTGGTCTGAAATTAGAGAAACAACTATTAAACCAGACAAATTTACCCACCCAAACAGCAGGAAAGTAAATTCCTGCTGTTTTGCTTAAACAAAACTTATTTCATCAGGTCAATTTTATCCAAAGGTAAAAATAGGCAGGCATTCCCTTGACGTCAGATGGGGAGAGTTGGTAAAATACATTTAAACAGTGTTCAATTATTGAATAGTGTTCATATAAGGACAGGTGAAGCCTTTGGGGAAGAGACGCCAGTTACTAAAGCAGGAAGAAATTAAAGCGAACATCTTGAACGCCGCCCGTAAGGTGGTGGCGGAAGAGGGCTTTCAAGGTTTATCCATACGGAAGATTACAAAGCTCATCGACTATTCACCGGGGATCGTTTATCATTATTTCCAAAATAAGGAGGCGATTATTGAAGCCTTAGTCACTGAGGGGTATGAACGAATCTTGGCCTCCATCTCCTCTGTATCGCGGAACGAAGGCCAACCGGAAGCCGAAATCAAGGAGGGATTTACCAAGTACATCAGGGCTGCGCTGGCGGCGCCGGAAGAGTACAAAGCCTTCTTGCTTAATGAGAACCCTTCGGTCTTGACGAAAACTTCCCTCCTGGCTCAAGGGATCATGGAGCGTAGCCGGACCCTGCGGGCCTTGGGCGAGGCAATTCGCCGAGGGATAGAGATGGGCAGATTCGCTCCTTGCGATCCGGAACTGATGGCGCAGGTCATATGGACATCGGTCTTTGGTTTGATCATCAAAATAATTATCGAAGGCAACATCCCTCAGGAGCAAATCGATCGCCTAATCGAGCAGGAATTTAAACTGCTTTTTTATGGGTTGATGGTCCGAAATAGGCACTAGTATCTCCTGATAAGATCATCACCCAGGACCTGATTACCCATCTTTTCAAAATATTATATACATTGGAGCGATCGCCGGTAGGTTAATCGCAATTATCATCTAAAAGGAGGCAAAAGAAATGAAACAGATCTTAAACGGGATTGGAATTTTGTTTGCTTTGTTCTTTGTCTTTATGGTTTTGCTTGTAAGTGTGGTTTCAGCGGCAAATAAACCAAAAGGCAACAAGGAGCAGGTCTTACCGGGGAAGGGTGAAAGGCCTAGGAAGGCCTTGATCATCTATCAACCCGGCCTCACCAAGATCACATCCCGGAGGGCGCAGGAATTAGCCGCCGGGCTAAACGCCGGCGGTTATGAAGTAACCCTTAACCACCCGGGGAAGCATCTTACTACGGATTTGTCCGGATATGAACTGGTTATTTTTGGTTCACCGACTTATGCCGGGCAGTTAACCAAGGCGCTGACGAACTATATGGCCCAGGTTTGTCCCGGGTTGGCAAAGGCGACAGGTGAAACACCCCGTATTGTTCTGTTTGCCACCGGCGGACTTGAGCAGACGGAAGAGTTTGATCGCCTGGCTGAACTCCTCACCGGATTAAATGTGGTCAAAATGGTGAAGTTTTCGCCCAAAGGACCAAACGCTTACGATTTGGGACTTGAGTTGGCCCAAGAATGACAGTGCTTTCCAAAGGCTTAAAAAAGCGTGTGTGGGGAAGAGTTCCCAACCTGATCACCCTCTCCCGGGTGGTTTTGACGGTGATTGTGAATTCTTATATCCGCTCCCGTTTCGGTGAAGTCGGGCTCCCCCTTCTTATGCTCGGTTTGATCTTTTTTACCGACTATTTAGATGGAAAGATCGCTCGCTCTTCCGGGACGGCCTCGCCCGGCGGGGCCGTCCTTGACCTTCTGGCCGATTTCTTTTTTATGTCCCTGTCTTACTTGGTATTACATTCATTCAGCATTGTTCCATTATGGTTTATCTGCCTTGTTGTCGGTAAATTCCTCGAATTTGTGTTTACCTCCATTTATTTAAAAAGGCTCCGGAAGGAAAATAAGGTATTTATCTTTGATGGTCCGGGCCGGTTAGTGGCGGCTGCCTTTTATTTCTTACCCGCCCTGTTATACGGCTCCCATCAGCTATCACCGGTAGTCTATTCCTTTTGCATTAACAAATTAACTTATATTATTTGCTTTTTTTCGTTAATCTCTTCCGCTTACCGGATTGGAAGATGCTTTTGTCCACATTCAAGCTATGACGTTACAATTGGCCGGGTGCTGGTGGGAACCGGCGTGGCGACTATCTGGCCAGGGCGAAGTAACCAATCAAAAAGAGTCCCAGCAAAATCCGGTACCAGCCAAAGGCTTTGAAGTCATTCTTCTTGATATAGGTCAAAAGGAAACGGATGGCGACCAGCGAAACAACAAAGGCGGTAATCATACCCGCGAACAGGATGGCCATTTCCAACCCGCTGAACTGGAAGCCGAATTTGAGCATTTTCAAGAAGCTGGCCCCAAACATAACCGGTATCGTGAGGAAAAAGGAATATTCCGCCGCTATACTCCGGGACGTTCCAAGGATCATCGCCCCCAAAATGGTGGCTCCCGACCGGGAAGTCCCGGGGATTAAAGATAAGACCTGGAAAAGACCGATTTGGAAAGCGGTCCCATAGGAGAGGGCCTCAAAACTCTTAATTTTCCCTTCGTTTCCTTTATTCCGGTTCTCAACCAGAATAAAAAGGACCCCGTACAAAATCAGCATTAACGCGACCGTCCAATAGTTATAAAAGTGTTGGTTCAGCCAGTCATCGAATAAGATCCCGACCACTCCGGCCGGAAGCACGCCTACCATCACCTTAAACCAAATGCGCCAAGTCGCTTCCTTTTCTTTTGCTGTTTTCGTCGCGGCAAAAGGATTTAGTTTCCGGAAGTATAAAAGGACTACCGCCAAAATCGCCCCCAGCTGGATAACCACAGTGAACATTTCCTTAAAAGCCGCCGAAGCCTTTAAACGAATAAATTCCTCCACCAAAATTAAATGGCCGGTACTACTGATCGGCAGCCATTCCGTAATTCCTTCCACAATCCCTAAAAAGACCGCCTTAAGCAATTCCACGAAAAACATCGGCTTCCACTCCTTCTTTCCGCCTCGTCTATTATTCCCTCCCGGATCCCGTATATCTCAACGGAAGCGGATCATGACGAAACCGGATCCGCCCCGATGGCGCCGGCGCTTCCCCGCCCGGCTTGTCCGTTTTAAGAATAAGCGATCGCCTTATTTATATTCTGGTTCCCCTTGTTTATACCTGCCATGCCGCTTAGAAAAGAGCCCTGGTTGTACACCCGGCTTTAATTTTTATCCCTTCGTTATTCTGGCGAAAGCCGGTGTAAGCGACTAATTGAATTTCTTCGTGAGTTACCTCGCGAAAAGAAGGTTGAAAGCGGGCCGGAGGGCATGGAGGCTGCCCGCTTTCAGCCGGAGCTGAACATTGGAGAAGAAATTCACTGGAGCAAAGAAACACCATTCTGGTTCTGTTTTCTTACTTACCCTCTTCGTTTATAGCCTTTTCCTGCTCACCTTCGCCTTGGGGCACTGGTTTCCGTTTGCGGTCCTTTTTCCCAACCGGCAGTTCCCACCAGGTAACCGTGGCGGTAATGCGGCCGGTGCTAATATTCATGGCCGGAGCGCTTACAAAAATCAGTAAATTATAGCCAGGCGGGAGAATAATCCGGCCCCGGAAATCCTGATTAAGCTCACCGCCGGGATAGATTGATACAAAGTGCACAGGGCCTAGACTAAAGTCGTTAACCGTCCGCACCAGTAAGGTACTGGTATTCGGTGAACCGACCAGATTATTAACGGGCGTCAAGGTTTCGTCCACATCCTGGACCTGAGGGGTCTGTGCCACTGTAAGCTCCAAGGTTTCTTCGTTATTGACGCGTACACCAACTACATCATTGATAAAGATCCCGGCGGAAACCTGTTCCAGATACATTACCTGGTCATTGGCCGCCGGGTTTTCAAAAGTAAAAGCGACAAACCGCCCGATCCGCGGCAAGAGAGTCGTCGCTTCGACCGAAAAGAGCCGTCCCGCCTGCGCATAAGCGGCGGCGTTTGGCAAGACACTGACAGCGCCTTCCGTGTCTACTTGCAACGGATGGGTCGGGCCATCGATCCCTTTCCCACAACTCAAGATACTATCGGTTTTACAATCTAAATAGCGGGACTCCGGTTCCAACGGCGGATAAAAACTTTTTTCCATGATCTCTCCTCCTTTCTTATGGAGTTATTCGGCAAGAGCTTCAGACCAAATGACTGTTACCGCTAAGGATCCAATCCGTCCCGGCGCCCGGTTATCCACAATCGTCACTAAAAGGTTGGTCCCCGGTGGCACGATAATCCGGCCTTGAAAATCGAGGTTACATTCGCCGGAGGGGTGCTTGGTAACCGAACGGGCGACCAGACCGCTAAAACTCGTAGGTAGTCCCACGTTAAGCGTAGTATTTTCCGATGAACCAAAGTTAAGGTTGGTGGAGGGAACAATTACCCCCACGGTCACGTTATTGGTCTGACCGACCGCAACGGTTAAGGTCTGATCATAGGTGTAGGCGATTGTTGCCCCATCCAAGGAAAGCCCGGCCATGACTCTTTCCAGGAACATCGTTTTCTTGTTGTTGGCCGGGTTTTCAAAGACCAACTGGAATGTATTTGATCCGGAGTTCCTTACAATCTCGGCAACACTAAAAAACTCCGGCTTCAGCCTTTCCTTATCCACTACTCTCACCTCCTGGTGGATCTACGGTATTGATATGATATGTAAATCATTTTCCGTTGTGTCGCACATAAAGGAACAATCTATAGCGTCACCGGAGAAACTTTACCAACAAAAAAACTGCCTCTGTTAAAGGCAGTCTTTCCAAAAGAACCGATTCTTTTAAAACAAGGGAGCGAAGATCCGCAGAACATTCTCGAGGATCTTCACGGTCCAGGGGCGTCGCTGCCAGGAGCGGAAATCCACCTCCTCGCTGGCGGCAATCGTCGCCAGGATGTCATCTTTAATCGCTTTCAGGACCGACGCCCCGCAGATCCAGACCCCGTTTTCAAACTGCAGGTTAAAACTGCGGTAATCCATATTAATACTCCCGATGATGGCTTGATCGTCATCGCTTAGGATGGTCTTGGCATGGATATAACCGGGGGTGTATTCATAAATCCGCACCCCGGCCTCGATCAGCCGTCCATAATTGGAGCGGGTCACTATATGCACATACCAGTGGTCGTAAATTTTCGGGGTAATAATCCGGACATCCGTCCCGGCCTTCGCCGCCGTACAGAGCGTATCGATCATCGAGTTATCAATCACAAGATAGGGAGTGGTAATATAAACATACTCTTTTGCATTGGAGATCACTTGACGGTATATCGTTTCGGCCGGATTGTGGGGATTATTGACCGGGCCGTCGGAGAACGGCTGGTAAAAACCGTCACTGGGCGCCTTTACCGTCGGCCGGTAGTTGCGGTAATCTTCTGGAACCCGGCTTTCCGCCTCCCACATCTGCAAAAAGGTGACCGTCAAGCTCCACACCGCCTCCCCTTCCAACCGAATGGCCGTATCTTTCCAGTGCCCGTACTTGGGATAGAGATTGGCATACTCATCCGCCAAGTTGGTGCCACCGGTATAACCGATATTCCCGTCGATCACCACAATTTTCTGGTGGTTCCGGTAATTGATATAGAAGCGGGAAATATACCTGTGCACCGGGTTAAAAGCTTGAACTTGGATCTGCTCGCTCCGCAACTGAGAGATAAGACTTTTCGGGATGGTGATGATGCTACCGAAATCATCAAAGAGAATCCTGACCTCCACCCCTTGGCTGGCCTTTCGCCTAAGCACATCATGAATCCGGTCCCAAAGCCGGCCTTCCGCTAAAATATAATATTCCATAAAGATAAAGCGTTCGGCTTTTTCCAGATCGGCCAGCATCTGTTCGAACTGTAGTTCTCCGAGGGGAAAATAACGGCACTTTGTGTTTTGGTATAGAGGAAAGCCTTCCCGGAGCAGAAATCCGGCCATCCGTTTCCGCCAGGGATGAACCTTTTCTAATTCGGCATAAACCTTTGGATCCTGTTGGTAATAGAGGGACCCGCGGATAAGCGCTTCTTGAATCAGCTTACTTTTCCGCCCTTTGGTTGCCCCTCTCCCCCACAATAGAAAAAGCAAAAAACCAAAAACCGGTAAGATCAGGATAATTACCACCCAAACAACGGCATAGGAAGAATTATGGTCATTCCCGATTAACCAGAGGATTGTAACTAAGCCCATCAACTCCAGAAAAATGTAAAGGAAAAGGGCATTGGCTTTCAGGCGGCTAACGACCAAAGCCAGCAGGAAAATTTGGCCCAGCACGGTTAAGCCGACGACAAAAAGGCGCATTATTCCGGCGATCTTCTTCTCCGCGTTTTTTGCCATAGATAACCACCTGCTAATAAAAGAGTAATGAAAAGGCCAACGATTACTAGAAAATGAATGAGAAACTCCGGTGATAGTAATCCCGGCGCTGCTTTGCCCATTAAAACCAGGGGTACCATCCCCGGAGTGTAGCCCAGTAAAGTCCCGATGATAAAGTGGTGATACTTAATCCCTGTCGTTCCTATAAACATATTCGTCAATTCGATGGGAGGTCCTGGAATCATGCGGACGATCAAACTACTGAAGATACTATGGTTCGTACCAAAGTTCATCAGTTTTTTCCCATATTCACTCCGGTTTATAAGCGCGTGCACCCGCCGGCGGCCGATCCACCGTCCTATTAAGTACCCGATCGTGGTCTCCACCATTAAACATAGATAGGTCAAGAGGATCGCCCACCACCAGGGAAAGATTACGCCGGCGGCAATATATAAAACGGTTAAAGGGATAAACATGACAAAAGCTTTTAAACAGTACACACCAAGGAAAACCAAGGAGGCCAAAACAGGAGATTCTGGTGTATAGCTCAGCAGTTCCGGCAGGGAAAGACCGGTCCACCGTGGACCGCATAAGAAAAAGAGGAAAATGATCAGTAGGAAACTGCCCAGACTTAAATACTTGATTTTATCCATAAATCTTCTCCATTCAAAGGTTTGATTTCTCTTCAATCACGACCAAAATCCGCCCCTGAATCATGGTTAATCCGAAAGATTCAACGGCTGGACGAAAGACTTTAAAAACCGCCCCAAGCTAGGCGGTTTCCGTCCTTCCCTGCTGTTGGATCCGGTCTTCGCCGGCTCCTTCTCTTTCTCCTAAACCGACGCCATGGGCAGGTTTATTACGCACGCTCTTCCACTCCATATTGGTCGAAGAGGGTACGGATCTCGTTTTCGCTTTCCATAAAAGCTTCGACAACTTCCGGATCGAAAAAACTGCAACTCCCCTCCCGGATGATTCGGAGGCTTTCTTCATGGGAGACGGCTTCCTTATATACCCGCTTTGACCGTAGAGCGTCGTAGACATCGGCGATGGCCATGATCCGGGCGGATAAGGGGATGGCAGTTCCCGCCAGGCCCAGCGGATATCCGGTCCCGTTCCATTTTTCATGATGGAATTTGGTTATACAAATCGCCAAATCCAAAAACCGGTGGTCCGGAAACTTCTCCTTTACTTCCATTAGGGTTTTTGCCCCGATCGTCGTGTGGGTCTTCATAAGCTCATATTCTTCGGCGGATAAACGACCGGGTTTTCGTAAAATGTAGTCGGGAATTCCCACTTTTCCAATATCATGTAACGGGCTCAGTTGTCCAATTTTATTAATATAATCCTCATCGATATAATCCTGGTACTTTTTGAGATCCCGTAATCTACGGGCAATGGTTTGACAGATTTTGGCCACCCTTTCAATATGGGCGCCGGTGTTATCATCCCGGGACTCGGCCAGTTTGACCAGGGAATAAACCATTGCCATCTGC
>JAAYHY010000089.1 GCA_012735135.1 Bacillota bacterium
AACGTAGCGCTCTAACCAACTGGGCTACCCCCCCAAAGCAAAAATAATTATAACCTATAATTATGAACAAGTCAATAGGATTTCGTTTTTTTAGGGGAATATCTTTCCCCTTTCTAAATCAAAAAAGTAAATCAGAGGAGGGTATTTCCGCTTCCTTGGGCAACGGCCACCGGTTTGCCTGCGCCCCCTTAGCCACCGGCGGCGATCCGGTACTTTTCGGCTTGGAGGTTAAACATCTCGGCGTATTTTCCGTTTAAAGCCATCAACTGTTCATGGGTGCCCGCTTCGATGATCCGGCCCTCCTCCAGCATATAGATGCGATCGGCCATCCGCGTAGTGGAGAGACGGTGAGAGATGAAGATGACGGTTTTGTCCTTGGCCGCCTCGAACATGGTTTTATTTAGGTTATACTCACTGATCGGATCCAGAGCGCTGGACGGCTCATCCAAGATGATATACTGGCACGGCTTATAAAAAACCCGGCCAATTACCAGTTTCTGCGCTTCTCCACCCGAAAGGTTGACCCCCTCTTCTGCGAATTCTCTGGTCAAGGGGGTGTCGATCCCGTGGGCCAGAGTGGCCAGCCTGGTGTGGAACCCGCTCTTGACCAATGCGGAGACCACTGCTTCTCTTTTTCCCTCCGGGACAGGGCTCATCGTCACATTCTCCCCCACCGTGCCGGCGAAGATTTGAAAATCCTGAAAGACCGTGCCAAAACTACCCCTGTACTCCTCCAGCTTATAATCTTTGATGTTCTTCCCGTTCAGTAGGATCTCGCCGGCTGAAGGGTCGTACAACCGCATCAGCAGTTTCATCAAGGTAGTCTTCCCGGCCCCGTTATAGCCGACAAAAGCCACTTTCTCCCGGGGTTTAATCGTTAATGAGATGTCGGTCAGAACATTTCCCTTGCTTTGATCGTAGGCGAAGGAGACGTTTTTTAACTCCAAAACCCCCGGCGCTTTAGGGGTAGAATACCCGTCCTCCCGCGCCACGACCGACGGTTTCTGGTTGAGAAAGCGCCGCAGCTTCTCAATATACAAACTGTTTTCCTGCAAGTTTGGCAAGAGCCCGCTCAGTTGCTGAAGATTGGCTTTCAGCCGCCAGGTGGCGTTCATTAAAACAATGGCGCTTCCATAGCTGATTGCCCCTTTGACCATGGTGGTATATAAAATATAGAGGACATAAAGGCCGTCCAGGATAAAGCTGTTACAGAGATAATTTTGGATAAAACCTAAGAGAACCTGTTTTTTACCAAAGGTCTGATAGATCCGGTTTATCTCCCGGTTGGCCTTGGCAAAGTCCTTTTTTAACTTGGCGGCAATAGGGTTTAACCGGATTTCCTTGGCATAGTCCGGCAAGTAAAAAACGCGATGGATATAAGCCCTTTCCCTGGCCCGGGCATTCAACTCCAGGTCCTGAATGAACTTGACCTTATTCATCCGGAAGGTGACCAGGATAGAAGCGACGACGGAGGCTATGACAAAGAGTAACCCGAGGGGGTCGAAGACCAAGATAAAGGTGCCGGTGGTGAAAACGACGGCGACAGCCCCACAGAACTGGCCCGCATAATCAGTGGTTTTATCCATCCGGTTGGCTGCCTCATTCAGGCTGAAGACAAACTCATTATAGTAGCCGGGCTCGTCATAACAAGCCAAATCCATCTTGGTCGCCTTCTCATAAAGCAGCATCCGCAGGTTTTTATGGAGCTTCTCCCGGCCTTTCAACTGTATGGACTGGTAATAAACGCCTTCGACCACAAAAGTAGCGGCGATAAAAATGGTCACCCAGATGATATAGGTGAGGGCTTTGGAGAAGGGTTCGCCGAACTGAATAAGATCGGTGATATATTTGATCCCGACGGTATGCTCAATAAAAACCTCCACCCGGTTAACGACCGGATAGAAACAGGACATAAAAAAGTAGAGGGGAGTCTGGCGGAGCGCAAACTTCACCAAAAAAAGGTTATTCTCGATTATCCGACGGAGACTTTGCCTGTTTTCCGTTGGTTTACTGATCATCCTCACCTATCCTTTATATGCTCTACGCAAGTATTCAGTAAACAGCATTGAAGATGCCTGATCCGCAACCGGTGTAAAGAGCGGCGCCTTCATTTTCCGGCTGCCGGCTTTTAAATTCAGATTTCAATGCGTCCGGCGCTGACCGGGCCGGCAAGATACTTCTCGGCCTGTTTGCGGAAGATCTCCGCATATTTACCGTTTTGCGCCATCAGTTCCTGGTGAGAACCCTGTTCCACCACTTTGCCCTCCTCCAACAGATAGACGGTGTCGGCCAGAACGGCGGAGGACAAACGATGCGAGATGAAGATGACGATCTTATTGCGACAGGCGGCCATCATACTTTCAAAGAGCTGGTATTCGGCGACCGGGTCCAAGGCGCTGGAAGGCTCATCCAAGATAATGATTTCAAAATCCTTACAGAAAGCCCGCGCCACGGCAATTTTTTGAAGTTCGCCGCCGGAAAGGACCACCCCGCTGTCGTCAAATTCCCGGGTTAACATGGTATGGATCCCCCGGGGCAGGGTGTCGATCTTCTTGTAGATGCCGGCTCTTTCGAGAGCCGACCGGATCTGCTCTTCTTCCTCCGCCCGTGTGACTTCTTTCATCAAGACATTTTCCGCCACCGGCAGCGCAAAGACCTGATAATCCTGGAAGGCTGTTCCGAAAAGCGCGCGGTACTGCTGGAGATCATATTCTTTAATATTAACGCCGTTGAGGCGAATCTCCCCGGCGGAGGGGTCATATAACCTCATTAACAGCTTGACCAGGGTCGTTTTGCCTGCGCCGTTATGACCCACCAAAGCAATCTTCTCGTTCTTCCGGATTTTAATATTGATTCCGTTCAAGACCGGACGGGACGCACCCAAATAAGTAAAAGAGAGGTTGGTGATCTCAAGGGAAGAGATCGCCCGGCCGGGACTGAGCTTCCCAACCTGTTTGGTCATTTCCGACTCGTAATTTAAAAATTTATGCAAGTTTTCAACATAAAGCCCGTTTTTGTATGTGTCCACCAACTTCTCGGAGAGATGGATTAAGATCCAAGCGCCGCTCACCATGGCACTGCCCAGAACCGCAAAGTCCGCCAGGGTGATGGTCTTGGTGACCAGCGCCCGGTAAGCCCCATAACAAAGAACACCCTCAAAAATCAGGGTAAATGTCGTCAGGTACTGCCAGAAGGTGACCGTCCCCACTTTCAACCGGTATTGATTGACGATCTCGATAATCCCTCGAAATCCTTGCTCATATTGGTTTCTCAAAACCGCAAAGATATTGGAAAGCCGGATCTCTTTGGCATAATCCTGCAGGTACAAGACGCGATTCACATAATCCATCCGCCGCCGGTAAGGAACACCGTCCAGATCCCGGGCATAGGTCAGCTGATTCCGGATCCTTCCAAACACAAAATTACCAATGATCGGGAATAAAGCAAAAAATATCACATACCGGTCGATGGAATACATGGTCAAAAAGACGACTGCGGCCGCCACCACCGAAAAGAAGATGCCGCCGAGATTATCTAAAACCGCAGTTGCCCTGCTATCGGCCTCTTTCATGGCTATGGTATAAGTATTATAGAAATTGGTATCCTCATAACAGGATAGATCCACTTCGGTGGCTTTATTAAACAGGCTCGCATAGAGTTTTTCATAGATCCCGGTATCACTGACGGGCTTATAGTAGAATTCATACCACTTTGCAAAATAGTCGAGAAGCATCACTACGACTATGGTCGCAACCACAAAAACCGCCACTTCCCGGAATTCTTTCCCCCGTTCGATCGCATTGAAGATATAGCGGACAAAGACCACACTATAAAAGACCCATGAAAAATAGGCGAAGCCATTCTTAATAAACTCAATAAAGACCCGTTTCGGTTCGATGGACCAGACCAGCTTGATGATGTATATGTTGTTCTGCAACGCCTTTGCTTTACCCAGCTTTGGTTCTTTTTTCCTTTTTTCCTCGTTATTGGTGGCGCTCATCCCTGACCTCACTTTTGGATATTTTCACCAATTGTAACATAAAAGGATTGGAGACTCAAAATATTTTTGTAACATATGTAGTCATTTTGTGGTAATTGAGGGGCGTGAAAACATGAAATCTTCGTTTCAAGCTTTCACATGGTTAAATTCCTCCATTGAAAATGAATGATTTGCCAGGTTGTGATAGTAATTGCCGCCTGTGGCCGTAAATTTTAAGACGCAATAATCCTCGTCGGTGACGCCTTTTGGGTAATACATCTCGAACCCTTCACGCCATAATAATTCCTTATGATAACGATCGGTACAAACTTCGATAGTACCGGTCAGCATCAGGCCTTTAATTTCTCTTTCATCACAAAAATAGAGGCATGCTTTGGGGTTTTGCCTGAACTGAGCGGCTCGCTTGGATGATAGGTTGGTTGAGAAATAATGGGTCACAATTCCATCATGTTCCAAGGCGAACATTGCTTTGACGTTAGGAAAACCATCGCTGTTTATCGAAGCCACATAAACGGTCTTCGCCCTTTCGATCAGATCACACACTTCTTTAATTAACTCCTCTGTCATTTCTGGTTCTCCTCCTCTTCATATAGGTTATTAAGAATTTTTTCCAGATTTGCTTCAAACCGGGTGATTTCCGACGGGGTAAAGCCTTTGTAAAAGATCGTATTCATCCGGTCGGACACCTGGTTGTATTTGTCTTCCAGTGAGCGGGCCAGATCGGTCAGGATGATCCGGATTTGGCGGCGGTCCGCTTTGTCGATCACCCGGGACAGAAATCCGCGGACTTCCAGCCGGTCAAGCATACTTGTTAAGGTAGTCTTGGCCAGTCCTGTGCGTTTTGACAATTCAACAATGGGGATGTTGTCTTCTTGCCAGAGAACATATAAGATCCGCCCCTGGGCGCCGTTGAACTCTTCTATACCGGCTTTGGTCAGCAACTTTTCAAACACCCGTCCTTGTACCTGTTTAATCAGGGAGATTAAAAAACCGCCTCTTGTCTTAATCGGGAATCACCTCTCTATATAGGATAGTACTATATAGAACTGAAAAAATCAAGAATTAATTTCCATTTTAAAATCTGGATGATGGGAATTCCTCGTCTAGGATTGACAAGGCGATATTTTTGATCAAAAATCCCCGGTTGTCACTGGAACAACCGGGGATTTTTTAGATCCGGATTAACCGACTGATTTTTCGGGATATTTGCCTCGCTTTGTATAATGAGTGTGGAGCAGTTGATGACTCTTCTCCCCTAACGGTTTACCCAAGTATTCCTCGTAAAGGGTTTTAACCGCCGGATTTTCGTGGGATTTCCGCAACGGCAGACCGGCATCGGCCTTATAAATGGCTTCAATCCGTTTCTTCCGGATCTCGTTGGTGGTTGGGATTGGTTGTCCGCCACCACCGATACACCCGCCGGGACAACACATAATCTCAATGAATTGGTAATCGGCCTTGCCTTCTTTAATCAGATCCATCAGTTTACGGGCGTTGCCTAACCCGTTGGCGACGGCTACCTTTACCTTTGTTCCTTTTAGGTCAACTTCTGCTTCTTTAATCCCCTCAATACCCCGGACGGCGTTAAAGTCGACGGAGGGAAGGGTTTCTTTCGTTACCACTTCGTAAACGGTCCGGAGGGCGGCTTCCATCACACCACCGCTGGCGCCGAAGATCACCCCGGCACCGGTGGTAATCCCAAAGGGATCATCATATTCTTCTTCGGGCAGTTCGCTAAAGACGATTCCGGCTTGGCGGAGCATCTTTCCGAGCTCACGGGTGGTGAGCACGGCATCCACATCGGGATAGCCGGAAGCCGACATCTCCGGACGCCCGCACTCGAATTTCTTGGCGGTGCAAGGCATGATCGAAACTACATAAATATTCTTGGGATCGATCCCCGCTTTTTCGGCGTAATAGGTCTTCGCCAGCGCGCCAAACATCTGTTGCGGCGATTTACAGGTGGAAAGATGATCCAGATACTCGGGGTAAAAATGCTCAATAAACTTAATCCAGCCCGGGCTACAGGAGGTAATCATCGGTAAAACACCGCCGTTGGTCAAACGGTCAATGAACTCATGTCCTTCTTCAATGATCGTTAAATCGGCGGTAAAATCCGTATCAAATACCCGGTCGAAACCTAAGCGCCTTAAAGCGGCGACCAGTTGACCGGTGGTAACCTGACCCGGTTCCATCCCAAATTCTTCGCCGATGGAGACCCGGATGGCCGGGGCGGTTTGCACCACGACATGTTTTTCGGGGTCAGCCAGGGCAGCCCAAACCCGTTCGGTATGATCCTGCTCATAGATGGCGGCGACGGGACAGACTAAAGAGCATTGGCCGCATTGTACACAGGCCACATCATTCAGGTCGACGCCGCCGGCCGGTAGGATTTGGGTATTAATTCCACGGTTACCCGGGGCAATGGCGCCTACGCTTTGCACTTCATGGCAGACTTCCACACAGCGCCGGCAGAGGATGCATTTGTCCGGATCCCGGACTAAAGCGGCGGTTGATTCATCTTTTGGGGATTCCGGCCTTGTTTTGGTGTGGAAACGTTGCTGCTGGACACCTAACTGATCGGCCAGGGCCTGTAATTCACAGCGCTGGTTCCGCACACAGTTTAAACAGTCTTGCGGGTGATTGGATAATAAAAGTTCCAAATTTATCTTTCTGGCTTGGCGCACGGCCGGGGAATTGGTGATGATCACCATGCCATCACTGACCGGTTGGGAACAAGCTGCTTGCAGCGTCCGGGCACCGACCACTTCCACCACACAGATTCGGCACATTGCTTTGACATTAAAATCTTCGTGGTAACAGAGGGTTGGGATCTTGATGCCGGCTTTTTTGGCCGCCGCCAAGATCGTGCTTCCATTTGGAACTTCGACGGTTTGACCATCTACGGTCACTTTAACCATTTCCATGGTTCTTCACTTCCTTTCGGCAATTATCTAAACCGCTTCAGATTTTGTAGCTAAACTCTTGCATACTCCGGTCGGACATTCCCCATTTAAATGTTCTGCAATTTCATCGGCATAAAATCGTAAACAGGTCATCAGCGAATTGGGAGCCGATTGTCCCAACCCACAAAGGGCGGTTAGTTGCATTGTTCTGGCCAAATCCTTCATCAACTGGATCTGGGCTTGGGTGGCAGTCCCTGCGGATAAGGCGGTCAGTATTTCGTATAAACGGGGGTTTCCTTCCCGGCAGGGGGTACATTTGCCACAGGATTCGTGACAGAAAAAGCGCATGAAATTCTTTAAGACGTCGACAATACAATGGGTATCATCGATGATTAACATCGCGCCGGACCCTAAAGCAGAACCGGCTTTCGCCAGGGTATCATAGTCCATGGGCAGGTCAAGATATTCCATGGGCAGACAGCCACCGGAAGTTCCTCCGGTTTGCGCCATTTTAAAACCTTTTCCGCCCGGAATGCCCCCTCCTATTTCATAGACAATCTCCCGGAGGGTTATGCCCATGGGCACCTCGATTAAGCCTTGATTATTGATATCACCGAGCATGGTGAAGACCTTGGTTCCAGGGCAGGATTCGGTGCCGATGCTCCGGAACCATGCGGGTCCGTTTAGAATAATCGGCGCAATATTGGCTAGGGTCTCCACGTTGTTCACGACCGTCGGTTTTCCCCATAACCCGGCTACCCCCGGATAGGGTGGTTTTACCCGGGGTTCTCCCCGGTTACCCTCTAAAGACTCAAGCAGCGCGGTCTCTTCACCGCAGATATAGGCGCCGGCCCCGGACCGGATTTGGATTTGAAAGTTAAATCCCGAACCGAAAATATCCTTTCCCAATAAGCCATATTGGTTTGCTTGCCGAATGGCCCTGGCCATTCGTTCGATGGAAAGTTGGTATTCCCCCCGGATATAAATGATGCCTTCTTCGGCGCCGACGGCATAACCGGCGATGGCCATTCCTTCGATTATGCTATGGGGATCACCTTCCATAATTAAGCGGTCTTTAAAGGTGCCGGGTTCACCCTCGTCGGCGTTGCAAACAATATACTTCCGATCGGCTTGGGTTTTAGCGGTAAAGGACCATTTTAGTCCAGTAGGAAAGCCGGCGCCTCCTCTCCCCTGCAATTTTGAATCGATCACCATTTGGACAACTTCCTCGGGGCGGAGCTCCGTCAGGGCTTTCCCCAACGCCTTATAGCCATGGTTGGCGATGTATTCTTCGATCGAATCAGGGTTGATCCGTCCGCAATTACGTAAGACCACCCGCTTTTGCCGGTCCAGATATTTTTCTCCTTCAAGGGTCACCCCGGGAGGACCGCTCTGCTCCCTACCAGCTTTTCCTTCTTTATAAATCAGTTCTTCCACAACCCGGCCTTTGTAGAGATGATTCTCGACAATTTTAGGGACATCGGCCGGTTGTAAACGGCTATACATTACCCCTTCGGGATAGATGATTACCACCGGACCTTCGTCGCATGGTCCCAGGCAACCGGTTTCCACCACACGGATCTCATCGGTCATTTGGTAGCGGTCAATCTCTTGCTGGAAAAGATCCCGTATGGTTCGAGCGCCTTTAAGCAGACAAGGAGTTCCGCCGCAAACCAAAACATGAGACCGGTAAATTGCCACTTAAGCACCCTCCTTTTATCCATTCTTTTCGGAGTGGGTCGTGCCTTAGAAGCTGTTGATAATTTCCCGGACCCGGTCGCCGGTGAGATTGCCGAATACTTGGTCGTTAATCATCATTGCGGGAGCTACCCCGCACAAGCCAAGACAACTGGTGAATTCCAACGTAAATTTACCGTCCGGGGTTGTTTCGCCGGGTTTAATGGCCAGAGTTTTTTCGATGGCCGCCAAAACATCTTGCGCTCCGCGAATATGACAAGGAGCGCTTTCACAGATGCGGATAATATACCGCCCGGTTGGGGCTGTTTTGAAAAGGGAATAAAAAGTAGCGACACCGTAAACTTTACTCTCGGGCACTCCTACCTCTTCGGCAATCAACTGTAAGATTTCCCGCGAAAGGTAACCGTTTATTGCTTGCGCTTCCCTCAGGATCTCCAGTAAAGATCCGGGCGATTTCTTATATTTGTCGAGAATTGCAGATAATTTCGGAGTAGGGAGAGAGCAGTCCGTTTTTGCCAACACTGTTCACCTCCTCTTCTCTTTTCTTCTCTATTTCCGTCCGATTACCCATTCACCGATGATGTTATTGTTCACGATATGTTTGGCTACGATCTGCCGGGCTTTTTCCGGGGTAACCTTTCCGTAAATGATCCGGGGTTGACCCGGAATATCCACTTCGACAATGGGTTCTTGCTCGCAAAGGCCCAGGCATCCGGTAGGCGTAAGCGTGACCCCGGTGAGGTTTCGTTTATTTATCTCCTCAAGGATGGCTTTCATCGTTTCACGGGCGCCGGCGGCAATCCCGCAGGTCCCCATGCCGATGATGACCTTGGTTTGCTCCTTTTCTTCCCGTAATTCAGTCATCCGTCGGGCCTCTTCCCGAATTTTCTCTAAATCGGCCAACGATTTCATCATATGACCTCCTTTTGGTTAGTTTGTTCCGATTTTCACAAACTCTCTGGTTCATACAAATTATATCGCGCTCTTATAAAATATGTCAATCCTTTATCAATTATATCAAAAATGGTTTACGCCTTTGACAACTTGATTAATATTGTTAATGGCTCTTTTGATTTGGTCCTCCGTAACGTCTTTATGGGTGACAAAACGAATCTCCGTCGGCGAAGTGGGGTTGGCCAAAATGCCGTGCCGGGCCAAGAGGGTAGAAAAATGTTGGGCGCTGATCCCAAGTTTGGCGACGGAACAAATCAGAATGTTGGTCGGAAACGCCGCGGGATCAATCGTCAGCCCCGGGATGTTGGCGAGGTTTTCCGCCAGCAACCGGGCCCGGTAATGATCTTCCGCCAAACGGCCGACCATCTTTTCCAGGGCGATAATTCCGGCGGCGGCCAAGATTCCGGCCTGGCGCAATCCCCCGCCAAGGACCTTCCGGTTTTTCCGTGCTTTTTCAATAAATTCTTTCCTGCCGGCCAGCATGGAACCGACGGGAGCGCCTAACCCTTTGGAGAGACAGAACATAACCGAATCGACGGGCGCCGTTAACTCCCGGACATCAATCCCTAAAGCGGTGGCGGCATTAAAGATCCGGGCCCCGTCTAGATGAACCGGGATTCCCCGGTCGTGTGCAACCTGGGCCATTGCGCTAATTTGCTCCGGGGTCAGAACGGTTCCTCCCGCCCGGTTATGGGTATTTTCCAAACAAAGCAGGCCCGTGCGGGGAAAATGAATGTTCTCCTCCCGGATGGCTTGGGCGATGAGCTCCGGTGGCATAAAACCTTTTTCTCCCTGGATTGTCCTGGTCTGAGCCCCGGCTAATAAGGCTAACCCGCCCACCTCATAATAGAACATGTGGGATTCGGCCTCTAAAATGACTTCCTCACCCCGGGCCAGATGGGTCATGGCGGCTACTTGATTGCCCATGGTTCCGCTGGTGACAAAGAGGGCGGCTTCTTTTCCGACCATTTCCGCGGCGATGGTCTCCAATTTACGCACGGTCGGATCTTCTCCGTAAACATCATCCCCCACTTCGGCCGCAGCCATAGCCTTGCGCATTTCGTCCGTGGGTTTGGTCACCGTGTCACTGCGTAAATCAATTACTTCCATAGATCAAGAAGACTCCTTTCATTCGTGCTCCGGTTTTTAAAGGGAATCGTGACCCGCCGGTTCCTAAGTCTTCGGAAAACAACGGGAGAGTTGATCTTTTGTCGCGACCCAAACCTCCTCCAGCCTTTTTCCGCTCCGCGGATCTGTCCACGCGGGGACGAGTTCGAGTAAAGGCGCGATCACAAAGGATCTTTCCAATAAACGGGGATGGGGAATGGTCAAAAGAGCCGAGTTCATCACCCATTGGTCATAAAATAAAATATCTAAGTCAAGGGGACGGGGGCCAAACCGGGGTCCGGGGGTCCGTCCTCTTGCTTTCTCCAATTGCTTAAACTTTGAAAGGAGGGCTAACGGCAACTCTTGGGTTTCGCCCAGACAGACCTGGTTTAAAAACCAGGGTTGATCCGGGTAACCAACGGGTTCGCTTTCATAGACCCGGGAAAAAACCACATTTTTAAGGAGGGAGGTCAAGGTGGTGGCCGCTGCCTGCAAATGGCCTTCCCGGTCACCCAGATTTGTCCCTAAGGCTACAGCAATAATCGGCAAAGCACTCTCCGGTCCTTTCTTTCCTTCATTATATATATAATTAATTAGCGGCGGACGATCGCGTCGGTCATTCGGGCCACACGGACCATTTCCTTCACGTCGTGTACCCGGACGAGATCGGCACCGCGGCTGATCCCGATGGCAACCGTGGCGGCGGTCCCTTCACGGCGTTGGTCCACAGGTAGATCTAAGACATGGCCAATTACGGATTTTCTGGATGTGCCCAGGAGAATCGGCGCCCCCAAACTTTTTAGTTCGTCTAAGCGGTCGATGATGGTGAGGTTATCCGCTGGTGTCTTGCCAAACCCGATTCCCGGGTCGATAATCACCTTTTCCCGGGGCAGGCCATGGGCTGCCGCCAGCTCAATCCCGGCACGGAGAAAGGAAGCCACTTCGGCCATTAAATCGGTATAATTTGGAGTGCTTTTGTTATGCATTATAATTGCCGGTACCTGCGCGGCGGCGACCACCTTTACCATTTCCGGATCTTTTTGCAACCCCCAGATATCATTTATTAAGTCGGCGCCGGCCGCTAAGGCCGCTTTGGCGACCGCCGGTTTATACGTGTCAACCGAGATTGGAAGGGGGGATTTTTGGGCCAACACTTCCAGGACAGGAAGCAGGCGTTGTTTCTCTTCTTCCTCACCCACCGGGGTCGCGCCCGGCCGGGTTGATTCGGCGCCGAGGTCCAACAAATCGGCCCCGGCGGCTAAAAACTCCTCCGCTTGGTGGAGAACTTTGGTAATTAATTGATCTTGTCCGTAAAGGCCGTCTCCGGAGAAAGAGTCGGGGGTGATGTTGATGATCCCCATGATATAAGTTCTTTTCCCCCATTCGAAGCAGTGGTTTTTAATGGTCAAGGGGGACGGTCGTTGGTTAAGGGCCAGCAATAAGCGGTTTAATTCTTCCGCCAAAGCGGAAAGGCCGAAGGGCTGCCGGGGTAGTAAGGTTAATAAACGCTGGTATTGGGTCCGGGTGCCCATAATGATGGCTTCTCCCTTCTCCGGCCCCAGATAAGCCAGATGCGCGCCGAGGGCAACTTCTCCTCCTTTGGCGAGCATCTCCTGTTTTAAAATATTCGCTGCTTGGGCGGGGATATTCCCGACTTTGACGATGATGAATTCACCTTTACCAAGCATTAACTCTATTCCTTCCGGGGAGACGCCAATCCGGGTGAACTCTTTCCGGATTTCCCCCGGATCGCTTGCGGTAATTAGCCGTAAAGAAAACATCTGTGGTCTCTTCTCCTTCTACCTAGAAATGCCGTCGATCTTGGCGACTTGAATTTCTTCATAAGTATGCTTAGCGAGGCTAAAAGCGGGTCGCGTGACAGGGAGGTCGTGCGCCGCTTTTGGTTCACGAGAAACCATAAAGCGGCTGCCCGCTTTTGACCGGGGCTGAGCTGCAGAATACTCGAAGAAATTCACTGGAGCAAGAAAACACCATTCTGCCCCGGCGGAGATTCTAACTTGGATTTGAATTTACTACTTCCTTTTTCAACTTCGTCGTTACCGGGGTAATTCCTTTCTGAACCGCGTAAAAAGAAGAAAATGGCCTTCCGGCCATTAAATTTTACCTACGTTTGGTCGTGCAGGAGCTCACGCAGACGGCCTAGGGCGGCCTTCTCCAAGCGGCTGATTTGGACCTGTGAGACCCCGAATCTGGTGGCAAGCTCACTTTGGGTTTTTTCACCGAAGAACCGTTCTTCGATAATCATTCGTAACCTGGGGTCCAATTGTTGGAGGGCCTGGCGGAGGGCAAAATCTTCAACCAGTTCTTCTTCCATCCCGGTACCGACTTGATCTTCAAAGGTTAATGGTGTCCCTTCTTCCTCATAAACAACCTCTTGTAGCGAAAAAAGGGGTTTGCTCACTTCTAAGGCGGTGGCGATCTCTTCCCGGCTGAACTTGGTAAGGGCGGCCAGATCGGTTAAGGTCGGTTCTCTTCCGTTTTCCGCCAAGTAGGCATTACGCGCGTGCATCACCTTTTGGGCTACTTCTTTTATCCCCCGGCTTACTTTAAGCGTGCCATCGGTCCGCAGGTACTGTTTGATCTCGCCAATAATCAGCGGGACGGCGTAAGTGGAAAACTTAACATTCAAATCGGGGTTAAAACGCTCAACCGCCTTGAGCAGACCAAGGGCGCCGATTTGGACCAAATCATCATATTCCACGCCCCGTCCGGTAAACCGCCCGACAATACTCTTGACCAGGCGAAGGTTGCGCTCGATCAGAATGGCTTTTGCCTCTTGGTTCCCGGCGGCAACCTGCTTTATTAGGAGGATAGTTTCCTCTTCGGAGAGGAGATGGGGATCGGTTTGCCCCTCAAGGTTGATCGCCATTACTATTTTTACTCCGTTCGGGTTTCTTAATCATCAGAACTTGGGTTCCTTGGTTTGGTTGGGATTCAATGGTCATTTCATCCATGAAGGATTCCATAAAAACAAGTCCCAACCCCATTCTCTCCGGAGCGGTGGAATATGCGGGCGTCTTTGCCAAGTCCAAATCCTGAATTCCGCAACCCTCGTCGCTTACTTTAATGCTCAAGGTCCCGTTCTCGATTTTGAGCTCCAGTTGAATCTCCCCGCTGTGTTCACGGTAGGCATGGATCACACAATTGGAAACTGCTTCCGAGGTTGCGACTCTTATTTCCTCCAGTTCATTCAGGGTAAAATCAAGCTGGGCGGCGAAAGCAGCGACAATCACCCGGGAAAGACTGACATTCTCGGGCAGACTGGGAAAGGAGATCTTCAAATAGTTTTCCTTCATGCCCTGGCCGGCCTCCTTAATCTTATTTCTGTGCTTCCTCAAGGGAAGGATGGATCGTCATCACCTTTAATAAACCGGAAAGTTCAAAAAGGCGTTGGAGATGAGGGGGAACATTCACCGCGCTGATTTTGCCGTTCCGCTGGGCAATGGATTTATAACGGCCAAGAATGGCACCCAAACCAGAACTATCAATAAAACTGGTCTCTTTAAAGTCGAAAATTAAATGTTGGATCTCCTGGTTTTGACCGAGTTCCGCTTCAATGCGGTTCCGAAAGGTTGGTGAGGTCGAAAGGTCAAGTTCCCCGGCAATTTGGACGGTTAAAACCCGGCCGTTTCGCTCCAAGCTCAAATTCAAACCGGATACCCCCTCTGCAAATGCTCTCCTGCCATTTTTTCGGCATTTAACTAAATTTTCCTGCTGTCAACAACAAAGAAAAACCGCCGGTTTGGCGGTCTGGAGAGAATCAGGTTTGGGTCAATAACTTTTTTGACAGCATTTACGCAGCTGGGTCAGAATGGTGTTCCCGGATGAAAATTGTGAGTTGGATCGGTTTTCATCCTTTCGTTCACCCCAGCGTATCGGGGTGAAGACTATTCAGCCATGGCCTGTCTTTAGCGGAAAAATCCTTCCAGAATGTTCTTGGTGATTTGCCAGAGAAACCGGAAAAAACCACTTTCTTCCACTGCGTTTTCGGTTACCAAAGGGGCGGTGACTTTCGTTTCCCCGTCGATCTTGACGATTACTTCCCCCACCGGAGTTCCTTTGGCCAGAGGGGCGCGGACCTTCGGCGGGATTTTAGCCAGGACCTCCGGGGCGCTTTGCACCTCCCGCTTTAAAACCACCAAAAGGTCTTCGGGGACAATGAGATTAACCTCACTAGCCCGGCCTTTCATTACTTTTGTTCTCCCGATTACCTGGCCGGCGTTTAAGACCTTAAGGGCTTTGTATTGGCTGAAACCATAATTAAATAACTTGGTAATCTCGTTATTCCGCACTGGGGAAGTGGGCGCTTTCATCACGACCGCAATCAGGCGGACCCCATTCCGTTTCGCGGTGGCCACCAGACAATAGCCGGCCTCGCTGGTATACCCGGTCTTGAGGCCATCGCAACCATCATAAAAACGGACTAAATTGTTGGTGTTCCGGAGAAAGGATTCGCCACCCCGGAGACTATCGATCCAGGTGCCGGTCCACTTTAGCACCGTAGGGTGTTTCAGAAGTTCCCGGGCTAGAATGGCCTGGTCGTAGGCGGAGGTCACATTACCCGGTCCACCGCCGTCCGGCGCCAAACCGGTGGCATTAACGTAAGTCGTATTTTTTAGACCCAGTTCCTGGGCGCGTTTATTCATTAACTTCACAAACTCTTCGTGAGAACCGGAGATATATTCGGCCAATGCGACACTGGCATCATTGGCGGAGACAATCCCCACAGCCTTCATTAAATCTTCGACGGTCATTTCTTCCTCCGGCTCCAGCCAGATTTGGGAGCCGCCCATCCGGCAGGCTTCCGGACTGGCGACCACCTTGTCGGTGAGTTTAATCTCCCCGTTCTCTACCGCTTCCATGACCAGAAGCATTACCATCATCTTGGTGACACTGGCCGGGGGTAACGGTTTATTACTGTTCTTCTCAACGAGGATCTCCCCGCTACTGGCCTCCATGAGCACCGCAGATTCGGACTGGATATTAAAGGGAAGGGCTGCTCGAGTGCTTTGCACACTCAGCATAAAAAGGAACAAGAGAACAATAACTACACTGTGGCCTTTCTTCCGCATCCTGCTTCCTCCTTAGTTTCCGGTCCTTAAGAGTTTTTACCAAAGGAAGAAGCATTATACGTGGAAACAGTAGGTTAAAAAAAAGGGAACGCAAGCGGGAATGCGAATATAAAAGAGGAAGAAAGCATCAAGCTAATTGAAGAGGATCGGAAAGTGGGATTGGCATGGAAGATGTGCAAAACCGTTTTGATGAACGGGGGATTGAGATTCAGCGGGTCGGGGTCAAAGAGGTCCACCTTCCCTTTTTGATCGCCACAAAGGGCGGGGGTTACCAGCAGATTTTAGGGAAAATCACGGCTGCGGTCAACCTTCCGGAACAATATAAAGGAACCCACCTCAGCCGTTTCCTTGAGATTATGGCCGGTTGGGGCGACAAACCCATCTCCGGCCGGGAATTAAAACAGATCTTAATGGAATTGCGAACAAAACTCAAGGCCTCCTCCGCCGATTTATCGTTGGATTTTCGTTATTTTATGCCGGTTACGGCTCCGGTCAGCGGTCTCGTTGCCCCTTTGGACTTTCCCTGTCAGTTTTGGGGGCGGTTGACCGCCGCCGGTTATGAATTCCGTTTATCCGTTCAGGTGCCCGTGGTCTCTCTTTGTCCCTGCAGTAAAGCCATCTCCCGGTACGGGGCCCATAACCAACGGGCAGTGATCAAAGCTTGTGTCCAGTGCCGCCCCGGCTATTATCTTTGGATTGAAGATCTGATTCTGCTCCTCCGCGCCCAAGGCAGTTCTTGTGTCTATCCGGTTTTAAAACGGGAAGATGAAAAATACGTGACGGAAGAGGCTTATGATCACCCGAAGTTTGTCGAAGATATCCTCCGCGATTCGGTGCTGGCTTTACGGCAGGAGCCGAAGGTTTGTTGGTTTCGTCTGGAAGTGGAGAGCTTTGAATCCATCCATAACCATAGCGCCTTAGCCTACTGTGAAGAAGAGACCGTCTCCTTGCACCATGGAGTAAAGGGGCAGAATTCACAGTCGGCGCCGGGGGGGTAATCCTCCGGGTGGTCATGGGTGGTAATATACTCAACGCTTTTGATGATCTCTTCCTCGGTGGCGCCGAGGTTTTTTTCTGTCAAAGGACAGGGCAGTTGAATATTGGGTGAGACAAAATAGATCCAGCCTTCCGCCGGTAAACGCCCATAAATGGCGCGTAGGGCCAAGGCGTAAAGGTAAACCTGGAAGTAATAACGATTCCGGATTTTTCCGGGCGGGGGCAGACGTCGGTTGGTTTTGAAATCAACCACCACCATCCGCCCGTCAGGATAAAAAAGCACCCGGTCGATGATGCCCTTGATGATGACTCCTTTTAAAGCCAGGACAAAAGGAAGTTCGTTTTCTACCCGGACCCCGGGTTGGGGCACAAAGGGACTGGCCAGGTAGTTTTGGTACATCGCCTGTAACTGGGTTGTCGCTTCCTGTTGTTCCGCGGGGGTTAACCCCTGGAACCAGTCGGCAAAGGCCGGTTCCGCATTTCCTTGGCTGGCCGCGGGGGCGGCGATGAGGCGGTGGAAAACATCCCCCAGCAGCAGGCTGTAGTTGGCGGAGAATCCTCCGGCCGGTGATTTTTCGCCCATGGCTACCGCTGCCGGATCACTCCCTAACCGGTGTTGCCAGTAAAAACGGCGCGGACATTCCTGGAAGGTTAAGAGGGGGGTTAGGGAAAGGCGTCTGGTCGTAATTTTTCCGGCCGGGAGCGGCTGCTCAAGGGCGGCGGCGATCTCCTCGCCCACTGATTGCTTCTCAGTCACTACCGGGCTGGTTTTGGGCAGCGGCGGTACCGACCGGGTGAATTTCAACGGATAACCGTCGAGGGTCAATTTTCCTTCCTCCCCGGTCTTGAGCTCCGGGATGGTCAACATCAGCCAATCCAGCCAGGAATGGCTTTCATCAACCGTGGTCGTTTTGACCTCTTTTGCCGTCCCGGAGAACAGCAGGTAATCACGGGCGCGGGGCATCCCGACATAAAATAACCGTTTCAACTCGGAGATTTCCGCCCGTTTCTCACGTTCGTTGAATTTCCTCGTTTCTTCAGTCTCTAACCAACGGCCATCGGGGGCTTTTACTTTGTGGATGACACCCCGGTTTTTATCATAAAAAACCGTGGTCCGGGCCGCCAGTTTAAATTCGGCGTCCATTTCCGGGAGGACGACGACGGGAAATTCCAACCCCTTGGCCGCATGAATCGTCATCATTTGGACGAAGTTTCCTGTCTCCGGAGCGATAGAGGCTTCTCCTTCCCGCACTTCCAGGGTGGAGAGGTGACGGAGGAAAGCGACAAAATCCCCCACATCAGAGAAACCTTGAGCGGCAAATTCTTCCGCCCGCTGGATTAATTTTTCCAAATTGGCTAAATAACGTTGGCCTTCCGGGAGAGCGGCGATGGTCTCTAAATAACCGGTTTCACTCCACGCCCACCGCAGGAGCGCCGGGATCGAAAGTAAGTGGGCATTTTGGTTAAGAGAAAGAAGAAGATGTTGCAGACGGGCGAGACGGCTCCTTTCCGGCCCGGAGATTTTGGACGGATAGTCGTCGGCCTTCTTACTCCCATAGAAACCACGGGTTAAGCCATGGGGATACGCCAACCAGAAGAGGGCGGCATCGGAAACCTGACAAAAGGGGGAGCGCAAGACTCCGGCCAGCGCCAAGCCATCCTCCGGGCATTCCACTAAACGGAGGAAGTTCAGTTGGTCCTGGATCTCTTGACGGGCGTAAAAACCAACCCCCGCGGTGACCTGGTAAGGAATCCCGGCGGCCCGGAAAGCATCTTCAAAGGCTTTCAGAGGGGTTTTGGTGCGGAAGAGGACCGCCACATCACCAAACTGGACGGCCCTTGACGTTTTTCCGGTACGGACCTGCACCTCTCCCCTCTCTACCAAGTGGTAGAGGCGGGCGGCAAGGATTCTTGGTTCATTTTCAGGAGCCAGGAGGACTTCCACCCCGGTCTCCTCCTCCTTTTCCCCATTGGTTTTTTCCGTTTCCGCCGGGATTAAAGGTTGGTAGGGAAAGGCTTCGGAGGCGAAGATGGAACGGCAAAGACCGTTGATCACCTCCGCCACCGCCGGTTTGGTCCGGTAGTTCTTGGCCAACACCAGGACTTGTCCCCTCTGCTCCAACCGGGAAGCCGCCAATTTGGTCATAATCTCTACTTCCGCCCCGCGAAAACGGTAGATTGATTGTTTTAGATCGCCCACCAGAAAGAGGCGGCCTTCTTTTCCGTGGTCACCGCGTAAAAACCGGATGATCTCCCACTGCAAACTGTTGGTGTCCTGAAACTCATCGACCATAAAGTAGGCAAAGCGCCGCCGGTATTCGTCGGCCACCGCCGGGTGGTCGCGGAGGAGCTTCCAGACTAAGTACTGCTGATCGGTAAAGTCCAATTTACTTTCCATTCGCTTAAGGCGGTTATATTCCCGGTCAAAATAACCGAGAAAACTCAGGAGGACCGGCTTTTGGTGTTCCGCTTCCCGGGTAACAAGGGCTGTTTGCAGCTGGTCAACCAGGGTATGGACCTCATCAATCGCCGGACGCAGTTGCTTGTTGAGATTTTTCGGCAAAAAGGCCAAGAGATCGGCCATGATTTTGAGGCCGTCTTCGGTTAGACGCTCCAGCTTTTGCAGTTCTTTCTGGAAATCCGGCCATTGGGCGAAAAGAGCAGTGAGCATTTCCCGGGCGCGGGGAGTCAACTTCACCCCCGACACTTCCTGCTGGAGGCGGAAAAGGGCGCTTCCCAACTGTTGTTTGGTTTTTTCCAGATTCACCCCGGCCACCGGAAGGGGCCCGGCCGGGGTCAAACTTTCAATCTCCGCCCCGGCTTCCCGTAAAACATTGTACAAGGCGGGCAGTTGCTCCAGGAAGAACTGAGAGCCTAGGGCGAGGACCACCGGAAGGTTCGTCCCCTTTTCATCTTCCGCCAGGAAGGCGCTTAACGCTCTTTTGGCCGCTTTGGCTTTAAAGAGGTACTCTTCGCCTTCATCGACGATGGTGGCTTGAGGATCAATACCGGCTTCCACCGGATATTGTCTTAACAGGGCAAAACAAAGGCCGTGGATAGTTGTGATCTTAGCCGCCACTTCTAACAATTCCAGTTGGCGCAGCCAGTAAGCGGCTTCCGGACCGTGGCTGTTCCGGTAGGCGGTCTCCAATTCTTGCCGGATCCGGGCCCGCATCTCGTCGGCGGCTTTGTTGGTGAAAGTAACGGCTACAATTTGGGGAACCTCACATTTTCTTGACTTCAGTAAGGAGAGATACTTTTGGGTCAAGACCCTTGTTTTTCCGGTCCCAGCGCCGGCCATCACCAGCAGATCCGTGGAAAACTCCTCGACGGCCCTTTTTTGCTCCTCATTCAGCATGGGTTTCACCTTCCCTTCCCCAGATTTGCTGCCGGCAGACAGTTCGGAACTCGCAATAGGAGGGGCATTCTCCGGGCGGGGCAAAGGGGAAATGGCCCCGGCGGATTCCGTCAAAAAGGCCGACCGCGCTCTGGACCGCATTGTCCAGTACTTTCACCCATTCCTCTTCCGTACAGGCCCCTTTGACCTTAACCCCGAAATCTAAAGCTTCCTGCCGCCAAATTCCCCCTAAACGGTGGGTTTGTCGTAAACTGTAATAGCTGGCGCCCACCGGGTGCCCCGCCGGGAGGAAAAGACGGCTCACCGCCAATAGATAGAGGGGGAGCTGTAGATCTTTACCTTTCATAATCCCCGTTTTTGTTGGCGGCGTTCCGGATTTGTAATCGTAAACGATGAAATTACCGGCGCTGGCGGTATCGACCCGGTCGATCTTCCCCCACAGCCGGAGCAAAGGCCGGTCGGGGGACGGATCTTCCGTCTCTAGTGTCAAGGGGTCGGGGGTTGAGGCGCCATCGGCTTCCTTTTGCATGCCCCCAAAACCCAACTCCAGATACCGGGGGGTAAACCGGCCTCCGGTCTGTTCCTGCCAGGAGATCTCTTCTTTAATTACCCGGGTTAAGATCGCGGTTAAGTTTTCCCGCCCCAAAGCCAACAGGTTTTGTTGAACCTGGTTGGGGGATGCCGGCGCCGCCGGATAGAGGCGCTCTACCAAAGCCGCAATTTCATTGGCGTATTCATGGAAGTGGTTCCGGGACAAGACTTTACCCCGGTGACGCTTGAAGAATTGATTGAGAATCCCATGGGCAATACTGCCTTCCTCTAACCGGGAGGGTACGGGCTCCGGGACGGTAAGGGGTTTCAGCCTTAACCACCGCCGGCAGAAATAAGCGAAGGGACAAGTCGCGTACTCTTCCAGGGCGGAAATACTGATCGGCGCTTCCCCCAGTTTGGCCTGGATTAGTTGGGCTTCCCCGGGACCTAGAAATCCGTTCCGGCTCCGGCCGGCCCGCCGGCGGACTTCTTCGGCTTGGATCTTTTGACTGATTTCGTTTCTTATCTCCTCCCAACTGTGCCGCGTTTTCTTGGTGTTTATTCCCACCGGTGGTTTGGGGGGAAGCAACAACTGCATCCTTTGGCCTTCCGGTTCTTCCTGGCTAACACAACCGGGTGGGAGCAGCCTTTCCACGTCATGCCAGAAGGAACAGGGGTTGACCGGTCTCCCCTCTTCATCGGTGCGGCAACAAGAAAGGATCAGTTTTTCCCGGGCGGTTTTGATCATGTAGTAGAAGAGCAAGCGTTCTCTTGACAACTGCTGGAGATTGGTGGGAAAAACATTGGCGAGCGGCCAGTTTTGAGTGGTCTCTTCCCGTAAAAGCCAGCGCTCCGCGGTCAGATGGGGAAACAAGCCTTCGTTTAACCCCACTATACAGGTAATCCGGAAATTGACGCCCCGAGCTTCCGCCGGGGTGAGGAGCCGGATTCCGTTGACCCAGGAGGTTGGTCTTGGACATAGCTCGCGGGCAAGGATTGCTTCTAACGTAAAATAGAAATCTTCCAGCTTTACCTCTTGTGGGGCGAGAGCGGCCGTTAAGGTCAGGTTTTTTTGGAGCAAAATCCGTAGCCTACCCAGTAAGGAGGTTTGAAAAAACCTGGCGTGGAGTGCGGGTTCCGCGGCCTTCGGTTGCGGGAGGAAGTTTCTTAATAAGTATGGTTGGTTAAGCCAGGCCAGCCCCAATTGGAAATATTGTGCATAACTCCCCTGGGCTGGAATTTGGGTCAAAAAGTCGACGAGTGTTTGGCAAAGCTTCTTCTTTTCTTCATCCGCCGCATAGAGGTTAGTCAATTTTGCTTGCCATTCCGGTAAGGAGGCTGCCGGCTCAAGCTGGTACAGTTGGGGTTCTAAGATGAGTCCTCCCCAGCGCAGGAATTTGGTCATTTCTCCCCACTCAAAGTCAGAGAGGATGACACGGAAGGGTTGTAATAAGGCTTGGGCGGATGGTTCCTCCAATAAAGGGGTGCTCATTTGGGCGGATAAGGGTAAGCCGGCCGCGGAAAGGATTTGGTAGACCTGGTCGAGCGGATAAGGGGTCACCACCCCGATTTGGTCCGGGGTGAGGCCGGGATCGGCCGCCAATAAACGTTGGAGCGTTCTGGCCAGCGCAGCCAGTTCCCAGCGGTATCCTCCTTTGACGGTGCTCAGTTTTATACTGGCATCAGCCCGGACCGGCGCCGGCGCCGGCTCCTTCGCCCATAACGCTCCTTGGAGGTAGGCCAAGGTTGTCCTAGTCTCCGTTTTTTTCGGTGGGTGGAGACCGGCCACTTCTTCTTTTAATGCCCCTCGGCGCCAGGTGGGAAGGGGCAGCCCTTGCCGGCCGGCGCCACTATGGTCAAAAACAATGGTTACCTTAACCAGTTGGCTGATTTGATGAAAAAAATTTTCCTGTTGCGGGGTGAAATCGGTAAAGCCGATCACCCATAAGTGCCCGATTTTTTGCCAGCAAGAAGCATTGACGATCTCCATGGTCGCCAGGCGCAGTTTTTCTTCGGTGTCGGCCAGGTGTTGCCGCTTTAAAGTTTGCTGGTACTCAGCATAAACCAAAGCCAATTCTTGCAGCGGCGGGCTGGCGCTTTGCACCAGGTTGAGGAAGGCAGAGGGTTCAAGGGCGGCCCGTTTCAGGAGCAAGATCTCCCGGCGCAGGGCCTCATAAAAGCCGGGAGTGGGAGAGGCTTGGGCTAGATAAGGTGTTTTTCCTTTCCGCGCCAAGGCGTCCGCCACCAAACGCAACAATAATACGCTGCCGCCGGAGGTCAATTCCGCCAGACCGGTCCGGGTTTCTTCTAAAATATCCCGGACCAAGGCATCGATTAATAAAAAACGGGCGCCGCCCCAACTACCAAAGGCCGGGAGGAGTTGTTCTTCCCAGTATTCTAAGAGGGTTTGGGTGGGAAAGAGAAAAACAGGTTTTTTTCCCCCGGCCTCCCTCCATTCGTCCCCGGCGTAATTTTCCATAAACCCCACCGGATTCCGGTAGAGATCCGGATCGCGGATTATTTGTAACAATGGACATGACCCCCTTCTTCCCACCATCCCCTACTCTACGGGACTCCCCGGGTTATTTTCGATCATAAGATTGCTTGTCCCTTTAATATAGTGTAAGATAATCTTGGATCAAAATTCCGGGCCGTAAAAGGAGGTTTAATGGATGAAACGTGGGCGTTTATACCGTTCCCGGCGAGAACGGATGATTGCCGGCGTGGCCGGCGGTTTAGCCGAATATTTTGAGGTAGATGTGGCCGTTATCCGGCTCCTATGGATCATTGCCTTTTTTATGGGGGGCGGTTTTTTGGCCTATCTGATCGCTTGGTTTGTGATCCCGGAACGACCTGCCTTCAGCAGCGAAGAGCAAGAGACGATTGATCTTGAAGAAATGGAGGACAGTCCCGCAAGCCAGGAAGAGCGGGATCGACGGTGGCGCCTCGGTGGGCTTGTCCTCATCGTTGCCGGCTTGATCTTTCTTTGCCGGGAAATCTTCCCCTGGCCTTTTTTGCGCCGGAATTTTCTCCCTGTTTTGCTGATTATTGGCGGGTTAATTCTCCTGTTTAGCGGCTTTCAAAAGAATAGAAAAGCTTAAAAAATTAAACCTTCCTCCGTAAGGAGGGAATCAATCTTCACATCGGTAGCCGTTACCGGGAGGGCTTCGGCGATTTGGAGTTGAAAAGCCAGACCCACCCGGACTGCGGGTTGGTTAACCGTCGCCAGATAACGATCGTAATAACCGGCTCCCCGCCCCAGGCGGTTCCCCTGCCGGTCAAAGGCCAAACCTGGAATGAAGAAGACCCCGATCTCATCCGGTGGACAAAGGGGCCCCTTTTGTGGTTCCAAGATGCCGAAGGGTCCGGGGGTTAAGTCTTTTAAGTTCTCGACGAGGCGAAACTCCATGGTCCGGTTTTTTTTCTTCACCACGGGAAGGGCTAAGCGAAAATCCTCTGCCAAGAGCCCGGCCAGGAGTTGATCGGTCATCACTTCGTGGTTGATGGAAGCATAAGCGGCGACCGTTGTTGTTCTTCGGAGGGCCGGCAAAGCCAGCGCATAAGTACAGATCAATTCACTCCGTCGTTTCACTTCCGAAAACGGAAGTTGTTCCAGCTTACGCTGGTAAATGGCGCGGAGTTCTTTTTTTTGCTGGGCGATTTCCATACACAACCTCCGCATGTTTTTTGTAACCCATGGGCGTTATTCTTATGGTCAAGGGCATAAGGAAACCCCGCCATGTCGTTTACGGCTGAAGATTACCTGAACCCGCTCTCACAGGTGGGCGCCTCCCGGATGCTTTATGTGTCCTTCTCTCAGAAAGGCTTACATGCCGACAACCGAAGTACAGCTCCCCAGGTAAATGTGTTGGTTCAAAACATCAGCTTCGTCACGCGCACAGCAGGGTTTCCCTTCACTTTACTATAGATCATACCATAGGAAAGCTTATTCGTGCAAGGGTTGGCGTGCAGACTCTCCTTGCCTATAACTGGAAAGCAAATGGACCTCTTCCAGCTGCTCTTTGCTGACGGTCGAGGGAGCCATAGTCATCAAACAGGTGGCGCTGGTTGTCTTTGGAAAGGCGATTACATCGCGGAGACTGGCGGCGCCGGTCAATAACATCACTAAACGGTCTAGTCCAAGGGCAATCCCGCCATGAGGAGGCGTACCGTATTCAAAGGCTTCCAGTAAGAAGCCGAATTTTTCTTTGGTCACCTCTGCAGTTAAGCCCAGGAGCTTAAAGATTTTCTCCTGAAGCTCCCGCTGGTGGATGCGGATGCTCCCGCCGCCCAATTCTGTTCCGTTGAGTACCAAATCATAGGAGTTGGAGCGGACCTTCAAAGGCTCCGTCTCCAAGCATTCCAGGTCTTCCGGAAGGGGCGCGGTGAAAGGATGGTGCACGGAGGTTAACCGTTGTCCGGTGACGTCGTATTCGAAGAGGGGAAAATCCACCACCCACAATAAATTATACTGGTTGTCCGGGATTAAATTCAGCCGGCGGCCAAACTCCAAGCGCAATGCGCCAAGGGCGGTCAAGGCTTGGATGGGGTTTTGGTCGGCAATGATGATCACCAAGTCACCGTCTTTGGCGTTTAATTTGGCCGTTATTTTTGCCAGTTGTTCGTCGGTGAAAAATTTGCTGATCGGTGATTTTACCTTGCCTTCTGTCAAGGCGAAATAGGCCACCCCTTTGGCGCCGTATTTTGCGGCCAGGGGCGACAAGGCATCAAGCTCCCGCCGGGTATAGTGGCCACATCCTGGAGCCGTGAAGGCGACCACTTTCCCTCCTTGCGCCAGGATATTCCGGAAGACCGCAAATTGACTCTCCGCCACCAAGGCCGAGATCTCCACCAGTTCCAAGCCAAACCTGGTGTCCGGTTTATCGCTGCCGTAACGGTTCATCGCTTCGGCGTAAGTCAGACGGGGAAAAGGACAGGGAAGGTCGATCCCCTTTATTTCTTTAAAGAGCATGACCATCATCTCTTCCATTAACGAAAGGATCGTCTCCCGGTTGATAAAGGAGAGTTCCAAATCGATCTGGGTAAACTCCGGCTGACGGTCGGCCCGGAGGTCCTCATCCCGGAAACAACGGGCGATCTGGAAATATTTTTCCACCCCGCTGACCATTAATAATTGTTTAAAGATCTGGGGTGATTGGGGTAAAGCGTAAAATTGACCGGGGTTCACCCGGCTCGGGACCAAGAAGTCCCGGGCTCCTTCCGGTGTGCTCCGGGTTAACATGGGAGTTTCAATCTCCCAAAACCCTTTTTCGTCCAGGAAATCCCGGATTAATTTGACAATCCGGTGGCGCAGGGCGAGATTCCGCTGCATCTCCGGGCGGCGCAAATCAAGATAACGATAGCGTAAACGGAGAGTCTCCTCCTCCTCACCTGCTTCATTTACGTAAATAGGCGGTGTTTTCGCCGGATTGATAATGACCAGTTCCTCCGCGGCCACTTCCACCGCGCCGGTCGGGACCTCCCGGTTCACCATGGCTTCCGGCCGCTTTTCCACCTTTCCTTTCACCATTAAAACGTATTCGTTCCTGATCGTGGCGGCGGTTTTAAAGAGGTCCGGGTTTTGTTCCGGGTTAAAAACAACCTGGACGATTCCCGTCCGGTCCCGAAGGTCAACAAATAATAAACCACCGAGGTTACGGTAACGGTTCACCCAACCATTGAGACAAACAGTGGTGCCGACTTCGTTCAGACTAAGTAAACAGCAGTTATGCGTACGGATCCATGCGGACAAGCTTACTCCTCCTTATTGGTGCAGTTTGTCAGGGGGACGACCAAATGATTAACCATCGCAAGCTCTTTTTGCAGAGTGTCAATCAGATCGTCAACGGAAGATCGCTCTTGGCTCCCCTTCCCCATCTTGCTGGTTCCTACCGAAGGATGGACCAACTTCACAATCTCTGTCGCCAGATCGGCAACGGCGATGCGCTTTTGGCTCCCATCATCCATTTTTTTGAATGTAACTTCCCGTGCTTGCCATTCATCTTCGCCAATGATCACGGCCAGGGCAGCTCCGGATTTATGGGCGGTTTTAAGTTGGGACTTCAGACTTTTTCTCCCATTCCCCAATTCCACTATATACCCGGCCCGGCGTAAAGTGGTCGCCAGGGAAAAAGCCACGGCGGACAACTGTTCCCCCAAGGGAATAAGATAGAGATTGGGGGAATTGGAAAACTCCGGCAGTTTGCCCCTTTGTTCCAAAGTGGTCAAGACCCTTTCTATCCCCGAAGCAAAACCGACCCCCGGCACCGCCGGGCCACCGCATTCCTCCACCAGTCCGTCATAACGGCCACCACCGCAAAGGGCATTCTGCGCGCCTAAATCCTTGTTCAGGATCTCAAAAACGGTCCGGAAGTAATAATCCAATCCCCGCACCAATCGGGGGGAAAGTTCATATTTGACGTTTACAGTTTCCAGCAGGGCAACCACCTGGTCAAAATGGTGGCGGCAGTCGGTGCAGAGATAGTTTTGGATCGGGGGCACCCGGCTGAGTATCCCTTGGCAAGCTGCGTTTTTACAATCCAATAAGCGTAGAGGATTACGGTCCAAACGCACACGGCAAGTCGGGCAGAGTTCTCCAGCCGCCGCCTTGAGCATAGAAGTTAGGACCCGCTTATACTCTTGCCGGCAGTGGGGACAGCCTACCGAATTGAGGTGAATCTCCAAGTCGGTTAAACCCAACCGGCGGTACAAGTCATGGGCCAGTAAGATCACTTCCGCATCGGCGACCGGACTTTCGTCCCCGATCAGTTCGACTCCAAACTGGTGAAACTGGCGAAACCGGCCGGCCTGGGGACGTTCTTGCCGGAACATCGGGCCTAAGTAATAAAGTTTTGCCACTGGAGCCTGGCCATATAACTTATGTTCAATATAGGCCCGGACGACGGAAGCCGTTCCTTCCGGGCGCAAGGTGATACTCCGGCCTCCTTTATCCGTAAAAGTATACATCTCCTTTTCGACAATATCGGTGGTTTCACCGATCCCCCGTTGAAACAGTTCGGTATGTTCAAAGATGGGTGTCCGGATCTCACCGTAACCATATAAAAGAAAAACTTCCCGGATATTCTTCTCCAGCCATTGCCAAGCTAAAGCTTGGTTCGGCATAATGTCGTAGGTGCCCCGCGGTGCCGTGGTCAAAGTCATCCCCCGTTCCTCACGCATGCTTATTTTTGACGGAAAGAAAGGGTGAAGGGGCCAGCCCTCCACCCGCGCTCTTTTTCAGGATTAAAAACTTATTCTCAATCTGCCGGGGTTTCGATGATCCCCTCCTGGAACTGTTCAGCCTGGAGTCTTTTCTGTTCTTCCTGGAGTCTTCTGTTTAACTCTTCCTGTTCCTCTCGGTTTTTCTTCTCGAGAGCGGCAATTTTCTCTTCCAGGGTTTTGCTTTCTTCGGTCAATTCGGCGTCCTTCATTTTACGTAGGATCTGGTTGAGCAAGGTAAGGTCTTCCCCGGCTTTGGCTTCGGCAGCGGATAAAGCTGCTTTGAGCCCGGCTTTATCTTCTTTTGCTTGGTAAATATCGGCCTTGGCCAGATCAACGTTGTAATTATCCTTCAGATCTTTGGGTAAACGCTCGAAAACACCAAGAGCGGCCTCATAATTCTTGTTTTCTTTATAGGCTTCCGCCAAGGAGAGGAAAGTATTTAAACTATTTTTATATCTCTTGTCTTTGAGGGCGTTTTCGTAAGCAACCGCTGCTTCCGCCCATTTTTCTTCCTGGGCCAAATGGTAACCCAAAAGGGAAGGATCTAAAATCTCAATCTTGGCGTGTTTCTGCCGTTGCTCTTGGAGCCACTCACTCTTTTTAGTGGTTAAGAACTTATTGGCCAGCAAGTCCTCTTTGATCTTTTCTTTTTCCTTTTCCCATTGCTCGCCCTGGGCTAACTTTTTCTCCAGCACGGTGATGACATGATAACCGAACTGAGTCTTGACCGGAGCGCTGTATTGACCGACCTCAAGTTGGAGGGCGGCTTCCACAAATTCGGGGACAAAAGCATTTTTAAAGTATTCAATGGGAGCGCGGCCCAGATTTCCACCTTGGTTTTTGTTGCTGATGTCATCCGAGTATTCTTTGGCCAACTCGGCAAAATTGGCGCCATCTTGTAACTTTTGATAGACCTCTTCTGCTTTCTTTAAAGCTTCCCCGTCGGAAAGGGGTTCTTCGGTTACGTCGGAACTGGTGGAAATCAAGATGTGGGCTACTTCCAGCTCTTCATAACTGGCCACCATCTCCTCTTCGGTCACCTCAAGATTGGCTTCCTTCCCCAGCACGCCGTAGAGTTTCTGTTCGGCAATGATCTCGCGGAGCATCTTTTTCAGGCCTTTCAGGTCGCCGGCGCCGGTTTGGTAGATCAGCATCTCCAGTTCCTCTTCGCTGTCAATCTGGTTGTAAACTTTAATTTCGCCCAAGAGATCCTCCACTTCCCGGTCGGAAACGCTGATTTTTCTTTTCTCAATCTCCTGTTTGATCAGTTCCTGGCCGATCAGGTATTCCAAAGTATTCGCTTTCATCTGCTCTTCGGTTAAGAAAGAGCCGTACTGTTGCCAGAAACGCAGGAGAGCTTTGTTGAAATCCTGATCTGAAATTTTTACCCCGTTAACCCGGGCGGAAGGTCCTTTATAAAGCAACTGCTGGTTTCCCAGACTATTCCAGGGAAAAACATAAAATAAACCGACGATCAGACCGATGACTAAAATAATGACAACCGGTTTCAAAAAAGATTTGGATAACCGGCGGATATTCATCATGCCAGCCAAGTAAATTCCCCCTTAAATAATTGGTTTCACCTTCGGTAAAGGAAACAAACCCATCAGGTCCGTTGGAACATCTTATTCAATTGTACCTAAAGCCTCTGCTGTTGTCAATTCACCATCGCCAATAGCTGATTGACTTTTTCCGCCACCAATGCCTTAATGCGGCTGCGGTAAGTAGCGGGGCATTTGGGGTTAGGTGTCCGCGTGACCTTAAAATCGGCCGGATCAAACCATTTGCTCATCCCACCTCCCCCTAAACCCAAAATCGTTGCGCGCTCTTCCATCATCATGATGTTATAGATGTTTTCCCAACCCGGAAGGGTATAGCCACAATTTTCTTGTTCTGCCACACTCCTGCGCTGCCGGTAAAGATAATAAGGATGATAACCTTTGCTCCGCAAGCGGGCGGCGCCCAAAGCCAGCCAATGGGCGACCCGTTCGACGGCAATCTCCTCTTTCACCCGGGTAAAATCCCAGACGGCCGCTTTTTTCGGCGCCAAAGTATGGACCGTGATATTCTCCGCGGCATAAGAAAGCAGCTTTTGCAGGGTCCCTTCCCAATCTTCTTCCTCTTCCCCCGGGAGGCCGACAATCATATCCATATTGACGCAAGGAAAATCGAGCGCCCGGACCATTTCCATGGCGGCTTCCAACTGGGCGATGGTGTGTTTCCGGCCAATCCGCCCCAAGGTTTGAGGGTTCATGGTTTGGGGGTTGACACTAATCCGGGTCACTCCGTAATTTCGGAGCAACACCAGTTTTTCGTGGGTTAAAGTATCGGGGCGACCGGCTTCGACGGTAAATTCAAAAAGTTCCCCCGGGGGGAAGTATTGTTTGATTGTCTCAAGCAGATCCCCCAGTTGGACCAGGGTGAGGGCGGTGGGGGTACCCCCGCCGATATAGAGGGTCACCGGGCGCCAACCAATCTTGGTCAGTGCCGTGCCGATCTCCCGGATTTCATAGACCAAAGCCTCCAAAAAACCTTCGACCAGATGGGCATGGGTGGTCAAAGGATAGGAAGCAAAGGAACAATAGTGGCATTTGGTGGGACAAAAAGGAATGCCTATATAAATACAGAGCCTTTCCCCTCCGCTCTGGAAAAAAGGCCTTTGAACCTCGCCAACCTCGGTTAAGAGTTGAGCCTTCTCCGGCTGAAGCATAAAAATGGTTTCCAGTTTTTCCTTTATTACCCCGGGTGTAAACCCTAAATCGCGAAAATAATGATAAATCTTACTGGGACGGACGCCGGGCAAAATACCCCAGGGCGGTACCGAAAAACCGGCTTCTCTCAAGAGAAGGAAGACAGCTTTCCGCACCATTTCTTTCTGGCGTTGCTCGAAAGCGGCGGCCCCGTAACGGGGATCACTAATCTCTTGATCGGTAAAGGTGACCGTTCCGCCCCGGTTACCGGTAATTCCCCCCTGGCAAGTAAGCTTTTTTCCCTCTGCCTCAACCGTAATCTCGAGCCGGTAGTCGGCTTGGCCATTTTCGATAAAAACTGCTTCCGGGTCGAAGGCCTGCACCATGTTTTCCATATTCCGCTCATTTCCGGGTAAATTACATTTCAGCAAGTAAGAAGCCATCTATTTCCCCACCAATTGTTTGAGAAAAGGATTATCCAGTTTTTCCCGGCCTAGCAGCGTGTCGGGGCCATGACCGGGAAAGACCCGGGTTTCCCCGGGAAGGGTCAGTAATTTCCGGAGGCTGTCCGTTAAGGCTGCCGGGTCTCCCCCCGGCAAATCGGTCCGGCCGACACTCCCGGCAAAAAGGGTATCCCCAGTAAACAACAGTCCAGGAGCGGTAAGGGTAATTCCGCCCGGGGTATGTCCGGGGGTATGATTGACGGTTAACATCTTCGAACCTAAGGTCAGGATATCACCGTCGTTCAATAATTGATCCGCTTTCACCACCACTTCCATCCCGAAGATGGTTGATAAATTAAGCGCGGGGTTGGTTAAGAAGTTGGCATCGGCCACATGGACCGCCACCAAAGCCCCAGTCTTTGCTTTTAATTCGTTCACACCGGCAATATGGTCGTAATGGCCATGGGTCAGGAGGATGTGCTTTAATTTTAAATTCTTTCCGGCAAGTTCCGCCAAGATCACCGCGGGCGGCCCGCCCGGATCCAAACAGACTGTTTCCAGCGTTTCTTCATCCCAAAGCAAGTAGGTATTGACGCCTAGTTCCCCGAGGACAAACTGTTGTAACTTCATGGGCGCAACTCCTTTTCTCTTAACGGATCATCCCCATCCGCTTGAGGGGCCAAAACCGCCAGAAAGCCCGTCCGACAATATTTTTCCGGGGCAGGAATCCCCAATAATGACTATCCCAGCTCTGGTTTCTATTATCCCCCAAAACGAAATATTCGTCTTCACCGACGGTGACCGGCCCGAATTCATAAATGGGACGGCGATCGGGCGAAATATACTCTTCGGCTAAGGGCACGCCGTTAATCCAGACTTTCCCTTCGCTGATCTCCACCGTCTCGCCCGGTAGCCCGATGATCCGTTTAATGAAGTCATCAAGTTTGACCGGGGCTTCTCCCCGCCGTCGCTGTTCCTCATTGGCCAGGGCATTGGCTTCAGCCGTCGGATGAAACACGACGATGTCACCGCGCTTTGGCTCACGAAAGCGGTAAGAAACTTTTTCGACCAAAAAACGATCCCATTCAATGATCGTCGGGCGCATTGACGGGCTGGGCACATACCTGGCTTCCACGATAAAGGTCCGGAGGACCAAAAAGAGGAGTAACGCCGGGAGGACAACCTCTACAATCTCCCGGAGGATTGCTTTTAATTTCAACCTTAATTCCCTCCCGATGTAATTGACACATATAAAAGAGAAACGAAAAAATTAACAGACAGTTCCGTCCGGTTCCAAAAATATATGAAAAGGCCCCCGAATAAAAGGAGGGCCTTGTAGTAGGTAGAACGGAACTTTCTCCACGAAACAGTGAAGAGTGTTCTCTCCCGAAAATTACCGGTCAACAGCCTCTTTTAAAGCTTTTCCCGGCTTGAAGACCGGTACTTTCCTCGCTTTAATCTCGATCGTAGCTCCAGTTTGAGGGTTCCGTCCCGTCCGGGCGCTTCTTTCCTTCACCTCAAAACTGCCAAAGCCAACGAGGAGAATTTTATCACCTTTGGATAAAGCTTCAGTCATCACCGAAAAAACAGCGTCAACGGCTTTCCCCGAGTCTTTTTTGGTTAAACCACTTTTTTCCGCGACTTGATCGATTAATTCAGTCTTTGTCACTAACTTCACCTCCTTTGAGCGCATTACCGGCGCATTATGAAAAGTAGCTTTCAATACTTACCTTGGAATTGGCAATTATCTATTCTAGATAATTCCCCGTTCTCCTTCTGTCTAATCTAAAAAACTTTCAATTAAACCCCGTTCTTACCGTTTTTGGCGGGGAGGGTAAAAATTAAAGCCGTGCGTTACACGGCTTTCCCGGTCAGAAGACTCATTTTAGATAATAATGCAGATTAACCCGCCACTACCCTCGTTTAAGATTTTGGTCAAAGTCTCTTGCAGATTTTCTTGGGCATGGGCCGGCATCCGGTTCAACTTGGCTTGAATCCCTTCTTTGACCAAGTCATGAAGGGTTTTTCCAAAAAACTCCGTTTTCCAGATGCCTTCGGGGTTTTTTTCAAATTCTTCGGTCAAAAAGCGGACAAATTCCTCTCCTTGTTTCTCGGTGCCGACGACGGGGATGACTTCGGTCTGGATATTGGCCTTAATAAAATGATAAGACGGAGCGGATGCGCGAATCCGGACACCGCACCGGCTTCCTTGCTGAATAAGCTGGGGTTCGGCAAATTCTATCTCATCCATTTGCGGCATGACCAGACCATAACCCAATTCTTTTACTTGCGCCAAAGCACTGGCCACCTTCTGGTATTCCTTTTTTACGGAAACCAGTTCCTGGATACTCCGCATGAGGTCGCCATTGTTCATCAAGGAAAGACCGGTGATTTCCTGAAGAACTTGGTAAAAGAGGGCTTCCGCCGTTTTGATGCCAATGATGACTATCCCTTTGCCCAGGTCCACCTTTTCCAGGTATACTTCTTCCATATATTCGTTGCTTTCCAGACAGACCAGGGTTTGTTCCAGATCTTTTACTTTTTCCACGTTGGCAACCGCGGCGAAGACCGTTTCTTCATAAGCCGAGCGCAGCCAATGACCGGTCGGTAGTTCTTCGATCCAATCCACAAAGTTGACTTGGACCTCCAGCACCGGGAACATCTTTAAAACATTCTGCATAATCTGGTTAACTTCGGCTTCTGTCATCTGTAAACAGTCCACCGGAAGGACCGGGACTTTATATTTCTCTTCTAGTTCTGCGACCAAGGCCAAGGTTGTTTCGGCCTCCGGATGGATGGAATTAACCAGAACGATAAAGGGTTTACCCAGGGCGGTCAGTTCGTTGACGACTTTTTCTTCGGCTGGGATGTAGTTCTCCCGCGGGATCTCCGTGATGCTCCCATCGGTGGTGATGACCAAACCAATCGTGGAGTGATCCTGAATCACCTTTTTCGTACCCATCTCCGCCGCCGCTTGGAAAGTGACCGGGGTTGTACTCCAAGGGGTAATCACCATTCTGGGGCCGGTCTCATCCTCATAACCCCGGGCGCCGGCAACGGTATAACCGACACAATCGACCATCCGTACCTTTAGTTCGACTTGGTCGAAGGCGAGCGGGATCGCTTCATCCGGAATAAACTTCGGTTCCGTGGTCATAATTGTTTTTCCCGCACCACTTTGGGGCATCTCATCCTGGGTCCGTTCCCGGTGGTGCAGATCGCTGATGTTGGGCAAGACCATTAATTCCATAAAACGCTTAATAAAAGTGGACTTCCCTGTCCGTACCGGTCCGACAACGCCTATATAAATGTTTCCATCCGTGCGTTCGGCGATATCTTTAAAGATATCAAACCGTTCCAATCCTCCTCCCCCCTTTTCTTTTTTTTCCTTGCCTTGCTGGTCAGGGTTTTTTATCCACACACCCCCCAAACGCGAAAGTTTATCCGGTAAAGACATTACCCCATTGCTGAAACCCACAATCGTGCGGGGAATTTCAGATTATGGGTGATCCGCTTTCTTAAGGCCCGCAGTCAAACTATGTTCATCTCAATATATACAAGAGAAGATTACCAGTTATGCCTTTTTTTCCAATTATGGACGGTGGGATGCGGCCGGGTGGGCGCCTTGATCTTTGGCGGATGTAACTATCTGCTTATCTATATGAAGGAAGAACCTAAAATAGGACAAAAAAAAACAACCCTTCCGGGTTGGGCGCCACACCGGTATTCCTTGCTAACGGGAGAGGACGAGAGTGGCGTAATCCTGTGGTCCTGTTCCGAACAGCCAATAGGTTTTGGCCTTCCCTTCTTTGTTGACCTGGTTCACCATTATTTGCAGGGGTATTTCCCGCAGGCGGGGAGAGAGTTGGAAATTGGCCAATTCAATGGTGACCGCCAAAAAATACCCTTGTGGCGCGGGGAAAGAACGGACGGCCATACTTGTCTGCCGCCAAGAGGCGCCCTGGATATTTAGAAGGGGCTCCCTAATTTTACTGCTGGGTAACAGGTACAAAGTAACCGGCGACTGCGGTCCCCCTTCGGAAAAAAAGCGAACCCGCAGATGATCGCTGCCTTGGAAATCCAAAGAAAAGTCGTCGGTAAAGGTCAAAAAGGAATCTTCAACCTGAAAACCTAAGTATAAATTGGTCTGATCATAACCGGCGTAGAAGTTTACCGCTAAATCCGGCGCCAATCGATATTGATAGGGGGATACGGTCTGGAGCAAAGCCTCTACGGGTAAAGCTCCGTTCCCGTCGGGAACGATCCGTACCGCTTGTAAACGCTCATCGGCGGCAATTGTCAAGCTTCCAATCACCAGGAGTACCAGGAACAAAAGGAAGCTGGTGGTAACAGCTTTCTTCCTCAATTCCCTCCTCCCCTTTCCGCGGTTGGTTTACATTTTAATTCGCCAAAGGAAGATGGGATTCCTGTTACGTAATTACTGGGAACTACGGCATTGGTTAGTAAAGCTCTTCCATTTCCGAACGGCGTTCTCTAATCATTAAGTCCTCCACCGCTTGACGGGCAGGATAATTGGCAAACAAAACTTGATACATCTTCTCGATGATCGGGAGTTCAACCTGGAACTTCCGGCTTAAGGCATAGGCTGCTTTGGTGGTCGGAACCCCTTCCACCACCATCGGCGTTGAGGCCAGAATTTCTTCGAGGCGGCGGCCTTTGCCAAGCTCCCGGCCGGCCCAGGCGTTCCGGCTATGACGGCTGGCCGCGGTGACAAAGAGGTCACCCAGTCCCGATAAACCGGAAAAGGTTAATGGTTCCGCCCCCATCATCACCCCTAAACGGCGCATTTCGGCCAAGGCTCTTGTGACCAGGGCGGCTTTGGTATTATCGCCGAAATTTAACCCGTCGCAGATCCCCGCGGCCATGGAAAAAATATTCTTTAACGCGCCACCAAGTTCAACGCCTAAACGGTCCAAATTGGTATACACCCGGAAATAGGGTGAGATAAAGACTTCCTGGACAAATTCGGCCACTTTTAAATCGGGGGCGGCGACCACGGTGGCGGAGGGTTGGCGCCGGCTGACTTCTTCGGAGTGATTAGGCCCCGAAAGGGCGACAACCTCATGGTGCAGTCCGGGTAACTCATCTTTGACGACTTGGGTTAGGGTTTTCAAGGTTTGGATTTCAATCCCCTTTCCCGCGTTGACGACGACTACTTCAGGGGAAAGATAAGCTTTGAACAGCCTTACCGTTGATCGCAACCACTGGGAAGGAACAACGAAGGTAATCAACTCAGCTTCACCGGCGATTTCTTCCGGATCGGTGCTGGCCGTTAAGGTCGACGGCAGCGCCACTCCGGACAGAAAACGTTCATTGGTATGATCCCGGTTGATCTCCTCCATCGTTTCCTGTTCGTAAGCCCAGATTTTAACCTGATGACCGTTTTCCGTCAATAATTTGGCCAGGGCGGTGCCCCATCCCCCCGCGCCCACTACTCCAATCTTCATTCTCCATCCCCCTTCGCCTTTTTCCGAAAAAGACGGTTTTCGGTTCCATTGATGATCCGCTCAATATTACTACGATGCCGGATAATGGCCAAGGCGCCGGCCAGGGCCGTGTAGATCAACAGCTTTGGTTCGCCCGGATATAAAATAAGACAACTCCAGGGCAGAGCGAAAGCCGCCACCAGCGAAGCAAGGGAAACATATCCCGAGAGGATCAGGGTCAAAAGCCAAAGGGGGGTAATGATGTACAAAGTCTCGGGAACCAGGACGATGATCGTCCCTAGCGAAGTGGCAACCCCCTTCCCGCCCTGAAATTTGAATTGTAAAGGCCAATTATGACCGGTAATCACCGCTAATCCGCACCAAGGAGCAAGCTCGGGCAGGCCTAGCCAGCTGCCGACCAGGGTGCCGGCAATTCCCTTCAAGGTATCACCAATTAACACTAGGATCCCGAAGACCGGCCCTAGAATCCGGTAGACATTAGTGGCCCCCGGGTTCCCACTGCCTTTTTTGCGGAGGTCCACCCGGGAAATAACCGCAATGACCTCGCCAAACAGTGTTCCGCCGATCAAATAACTAAGGATAAGTGCCAATCCTTTCCCCATCGTGTCCACTCCCGTTCTTTTTTGGTCAATCCTTTGTCCTTTTTTTGACTAAAAAATGAATGGGCGACCCGGTGAACCCAAAATGCGTTCTGATTTGGTTTTCTAAAAACCGCCGAAAAGAAAAATGAAGTAACGCCGGGTCATTAACCCACAACTGAAAAGTGGGCGGTTTGACTTTGACTTGTGTTATATAAAAAACCTTTAGTTGTTTGCCTTTATGGGTTGGTGGCTGGTGGCGAAGCAGGGCTTCCCGGAGGAGTTCGTTTAAAACCCGGGTCGGGATGCGTTTGGCAAATTCATTGGCAACCTTAAAAACTTCCGGTAAAACTTTTTGGATTCGCTGCCCCGTTTTGGCCGAAATAAAGAGGACCGGGGCATAATCTAAGAAGGAGAGTTCCCGCCGGATTCTTTCCAGATATGCTTGGGCGGTCCGGTCGTCTTTCTCCACCAAGTCCCATTTATTGACGGCCAGTACTACTGCTTTTCCCGCCTCATGAGCGATCCCGGCCACTTTTTTATCCTGTTCGGCCAGGAAATCGGTGGCATCCAGCACCACGATGGCCACGTCGGCCCGTTCGACCGCCCGGATCGCCCGGAGTACACTGTAATACTCCACCGCTTCTTCGATCCGGGCCTTTCGTCGGATGCCGGCCGTATCAACCAAGATATAGTTGGTTCCTTCGTACTGAAAAGGAGTATCAATCGCATCCCGGGTTGTACCCGGAATGGGGCTGACAATTACTCTTTCTTCACCCAGCAGGGCATTGAGGAGAGAAGACTTGCCGCTGTTCGGACGGCCGATTAACGCCACCCGGATTGCTTCCTCCGCTTCCTCCTGCCCGTCCGGGAACTCAGCCACGGTCTGATCCAGCAAGTCACCGAGGTTTAGCGCATGTTCGGCCGAGATGAGGAGGGGCGGACCGAAGCCCAACCGGTAAAAATCACTGGTGAGCGCCGGGTCATAAGTATCGGCTTTGTTTCCCACTAAAATCAGGGGTTTCTTCGTTTTGCGCAGGATCTCCGCAATCTCTTGATCCAAAGGATGAAGACCCTCCCGGGCATCAACGACAAACCAGATGACATCGGCTTCTTCAATCGCCAATTTGGCATGGTTATATATTTTGACGGTAAAGGGATCGTGTTTGTTGCTACTAATTCCTCCGGTATCCACAAGTAAAAAAGGCCTTCCCAGCCACTCGGTTTCCCGGTAGAGGCGATCCCGGGTAATTCCGGGGGTGCCTTCCACAATGGCGACCCTTTCACCGATAATCCGGTTGAATAAAGTGGATTTACCAACATTGGGACGGCCAACGATGGCCACGATGGGTCTTGGCATTACTCCTCCTCCAATCCAAGCAAAGTCTTGACAACTTCTTCTCCGTTTACCCCGATTACTTTAACCGGATAGGGTAGCTCCGCCCGCAACTGGTCGATGGTCATTCCGTCTAAAAAAAGATTCTCCTGGTGGCGGAGGATCACGTTGGGGAGTAATAGGTGCGTGCCGGGTCTTAGGGGTGTTTGGCTAACCGCCTGCCGGATATCTACCCCCGTGAGCAAACCGGTCACGGTGACTTCCGGACCAAAAAAACTGTTGGTCACCGGCAAGATTTGTAACTTAAGCCAGGGCAAGATCGGTCCTGTCACACGGCGGAGCTCTTCCCAGAGTTTTGCCGCATCCGTTCCGGTAATGACGGCAAAAGATGAAGGTTTCCCTTCCGGCGGCCTTTCCCCGCGCAATTTGGCTAAAGCATGGAGAAATTGGGCTTTAAATAAGGGCCATAGGCCGATCCCGTTCTCCAACTGGAGGAGATCTTCGTATGCTTCCACCGGCGGGAACACCTCCTTGGCCTGGAGATAAAACTCATCGGCGGCGAAGACCAAACGGGTGCCGTAGGCCGCTAAAAAACGCGCTTGCGCGCGGTGCACCGTTTGTAAGACCGCTTTGGCTTCTTCCGGTTGAAATTTCCGTAATGGAGGGAGGTGGGCCCGGTGGCCGGTGAGCCCCACCGGCACGATGGCTAAGCTTCGTAAGTTTGGCCAGAAGTCGCCCAGGTCGGTAATGGTTCGCGCAAGGACGGAACCGTCATTAAGCTCGGGACAGAGGACGGCCTGGGCGTGGAAATGACATCCCCAAGCGGCCAGTTGATGGAGTTGAGCTAAAACCTCCCCCGCCCGCTCGTTCCCCAAAAGCTTTTTTCTAACCTCCGGATCGGTGGCATGGACGGAGATATAGAGGGGGCTTAAATGGAGCCGGCGGATACGTTGCCAATCGGCGGCGGTCAAATTGGTCAGCGTGATATAGCTACCCTGTAAGAAAGAGAGACGGTAATCATCATCTTTTATGTATAAGGATGGCCTTTGCCCCCGCGGCATTTGGTCGACAAAACAGAAGAGACAACGGTTCCGGCAAGGCTTGATTCCATCAAAAACCGCGGTGGTGAAAGTTACCCCCAAACCTTCCGCCTCTTCTTTCTCCACTTCCAGCTCCCAATATTCCCCGTTTGCCTTCTCCACCTCGACCAATAAATTATCCTCCGCCTCCGCCAACTGATAAGCGATGAGATCGGGGATCTCTTTCCTGTTTAGCTTAACGATGCGGTCACCAGGTTGCAACCCAAGACGGTCGGCTAAACTACGGGGAGCGACAGAAGCAATCACGGCCACCGGCTTTTTTTTACGCAAAAGTGATCCTTTCTTTGGTAAACGAAAATAACACAGATATAGTTTCCCCCTTCCTTCATCTGGACAGATGGATATTTTTAGTTTGCGCTTTTAAAAAGAAAAATCGGAGAGAATAAGTTTGAAAGGAGGACTCGGCTTTGTTTTGGCGTTTTATGATCCGGATGGTCACCGTTTGCTTAGTGGTTCTGAGCCTCGGTTATCTCTTACCGATCTTTTCTGTGCTTCCGGTCTCCACCGCCGCCCTTGCCGGGGTGATCATTGCCGGTCTCGGTTATGTGGTGGAAACCTTAATTCTAAAAAAAGAGGCTTTACCTTTTACCCACGGCTTAATCAGTTTTTTTCTTTCCTTAGGCGGGCTGACCTTCATGAAAATGGGCTTACAGATGGATTTTTCTTGGTTGGGTCTAATGCTGGCCGCGTTAATCATTGGTTTGGTCGACCTTATTATTCCCTCCACCCTTAAATAAAGAAGTTGAGGCCTTGGTTCAGCGCCGGCCGGTATGGCCAAAACCTCCTTCGCCACGTGCCGTTTCCTCCAGGTCCACAGCGGGGATCCACTCCACGCGCACGACCGGCGCCACGACCAGTTGGGCAATGCGGTCGCCCCGTTTGACTTGAAAACTGTTCTTGCCGTGGTTGACCAAGATCACCTTAATTTCACCCCGGTAATCCTGATCGATGGTTCCCGGTGTATTTAAAAGGGTAATCCCAAATTTGGCCGCCAGTCCGCTGCGTGGCCGGATCTGGGCTTCATATCCGGCCGGGAGGGCGATGGCTAACCCCGTAGGAATTACAGCAAACCCGCCGGCGGGAAGCGAAACCTCTTCGCTGACCGCAGCCAAAAGATCCATGCCGGCGGCGCCGGCCGTCATATACTGCGGCAAGGGTAAACCGGCGGCGTGGGGCAGCTGTTTAACTTTTATTGGTAGAAGATGCATGTGGATTTTTCCATCCTTTTAAGTAATTCTCTGCTTTCCCCTCTTTAAAAGGGCCAAGGGCGGTGAGGGTCAACAGGTCGTTTTGAAAGAGCGTCCGCGAGACGCGGATTAAATCTTCCGCCGTCACCTTCTCGATTTCGGCCAATACTTCCTCGGGGGGGATAAACCGGCCATAAAATAATTCCGACTTTGCCAAGCGGCTCATCCGGTTAGTCGTATTTTCCAGACTAAGCCAAAGGTTACCTTTGATTTGTTCCTTCGCCCGGCTTAGTTCAGCGGCCGGCACCGGTTCTTCTTGCAGCCGGTTCAGTTCCTCCCGGATCAAGGAAAGCACCTGGGAAAAGTTTTTTAAGCTAGTTCCGGCGTAGATCGAGAAAATGCCGGTATCACGGAAAGCCGCATAGTAGGCTCCGGTCGAGTAGACCAGTCCCCTTTCTTCTCTTAACTCCTGGAACAAACGGGAGGATGAACTTCCCCCCAGGATGTTGTTGAGGACCAATAAAGGATAACGGTCTTTATGTTGCCGGTCGAAACCGGGGACCCCGACACAAAGATGAACCTGTTCCGTTTCTTTCCGCCGTAAACAGGTTGTCCCTCCCATTTGGACTGGGTAATTAGGAACCGGCGTGAAGCTCCCGGGGAGTTTTCGCCAGAAGTTATTACATTCCTCCAGGATCTGATCGACTTCGAAATTTCCGGCAATGGCCAAGCAGGAATTATCCGGTGTATAATAACGTTCTTTATAATTAATCAAATCTTCCCGGTTGACCTTGGTGATACTTTCCGGTGTCCCCAGAATCGAGTGGCCCAAGGGGTGGTCTTTGAGCAAAGCTTCCGCCAATAAATCATAGATTAATTCATCGGGGGTGTCTTCATACATCCGGAGCTCTTCCAGAACAACATTTTTCTCTTTTTCCAATTCTTCTTCGGCGAATATAGAATTAATCACCATATCGGCCAGTAGATCCAGGCCCAGGCGTAAGTGTTGGTCCAAAATCTTCACATAGTAACAAGTATATTCTTTTGTCGTAAAGGCGTTTAAATTTCCACCAACCGCATCAATGGTTTCGGCGATTTGCCGCGCCGAACGCTTAGCTGTTCCTTTAAAGAGCATATGCTCGATTAAGTGGGAAATCCCTTGTTCATCGGTGGTTTCGTTGCGGGAACCGCAAGCTACCCAAAAACCAATCGCTACGGAACGGACGTTTGGGATTTGCTCACAAACCACCGTTAGCCCATTTTCCAATTTGGTCCGGTTAAGCATCGGTTAAATACTCCCCTTCCTTTTCTTCTTTAGCTTATTTTTCTTGCTCGGTTCTTCGATCATACGCAATGGCTTTAATTTCTCGTGCGGCAGAAAGACCTTTTTTTATTCGGCTATTCGCATCCTTAACAAAAACCCCTTTCTTATCTTGGCAATTGCCTTCAAGCCAAAGACAAGTCATTTTGTAATCCTATACTTATCTGGTTTTATCTACATAAAGGTTTTCCCGGACGAAGCGCGAATGTTGGTAAAAGCAACTTAATTTATGTTAACATGAGGGATAGTCAAGATGGAGCAAAACATTCTCACCACCGTGCTGGCGCTACTGGTCTACCTCTCCTCGTCGCTTTTTGGTGGCGGAAGTAAGACGGCCGATCAGCATTATCCGCCAGTACCCGGGATCAAGCAATCCCAAAATAACCAGTCCACCACACCTTTGACGGCTGTGATCTCGGCGGAAGTGGTCAGTATGCGTTCCGAACCGGTTACGCAAGCAAATGTAATCCGGCAGTTGACAAAAGGAACCGCCGTTACTATCCAGGAAGAAAAGGAAGGTTGGTACCAAGTCACCGATGGACAAGGTACTTCCGGTTGGATTATGAAATGGGCGGCCAAACCCGGTTATGTAACCGTTCCTTCTTCCTTTCAGCAACGGGAAGTATTCGGTTATTATGCGGAAAGCTATACCGGTGATTCCAGGGCATTAAAGTCTTTTGCCCAAAATACGAAGGTTATTACCACCATTGCTCCCTTTTTATTCCGTGTTAACAAAAACGGGGAAATTAATGGTCAGCATAAACCCCAGTTGATCCAGACCGCCAAAAGTGCCGGGGTCAAGATCTTGGCGGTGGTGACGAATATTGACTCTTCTACCTTTAGTAAACAGACCGTTAGTTCCTTGTTACGAAGCAAAAACGCCCGGAGCAAGGCAGTTAGTGAAATCCTTAATTTGTTGAAAGAAAATGGGTATTCCGGAGTGAATATCGACTTTGAAGGGGTTCCTGTCGCCGACCGGCCTTACTTGACCGCTTTCTTCCGGGAACTGGCCACTACGCTGCATGCCAATAATTTTCTGGTGACCGCGGCGCTTCCGGCGAAAACAGCCACGGAAGAATGGTCGGCTTGGTCCGGAGCCTATGATTATCAAGCTATCGCCCCTTATCTGGATTTAGCGGTACTAATGACCTATGATCAGCATTACGCCGGTGGACCGGCCGGTCCGGTTGCTGCCCAGCCGTGGGTCGATCGCGTCCTCAGTTATGCCCTGCGTTATTTCTCCCCGCAAAAACTGGTCATGGGGATTGCCGCCTATGGGTACGTGTGGGATGATCGGGCCGGAAGAGCCCTAAATTACAACGGGATTCAGGCGCTCATTAAGAAACACAGTGTTCTCCCCAAATGGCATGAAGAATATAAGGTTCCCTATTTTGCCTATACGGAAGCCGGCGTCAAACACGAAGTCTGGTATGAAAACCGGCGCAGTACCGCCGCCAAGATGGAATTGGTCGATAAATACAATCTCCGCGGCGTCGCGATCTGGCGTTTGGGTTATGAAGATCCTGGAATCTGGGAGATTTTTTAAAGGAGTCCCCTCAAACCAACCGTTGGACAATTTGCATTAACAACAGAAAGAGGAGAGCATACCCCGGCTTTGGCAGGGAAAAGCGCTCCTCTTTTTTATTCCGGTTTCTTCGGCCCGTTTATCCCGGTCCTTCTACCAAAGAAAAAACTCCTGTCGCTCTTCACATCTTGGGAATGATTGCCTTTGCCAGTACTTACCCAGCCGGGGCTGAATGGTGTTCTCCAGCGACTTGAATTTTCTTCGCAAAGCACGACTACTTCAAAATCCGGTTGGTGACTTTGAGCAACCCAAAAACGACAAGCGCTCCCAGGAAAACCGCTACGTAAGGGATGTAAGTTTGAAGATTTGATGCCGCACTCTGATTAAAAACGTTTAAGACCCTTACTACCCCGGGAAGACGGTACTGCTCCAGCAGGGGAACGGACCCTAACACCAAACCCAAAATTAAAGCCCAAACCTGTTTTTTCTCCATGAAGAAGATCATTAAAACAAAAGTAATGAGTAAAGTCATGTAATAAACTTGGAGCCACCCAAGATTAATGTAGTATTTTTGCGTGTTTACGGTTATTGTTTCGGTAGTCTCCGCAATGAAGGGATCCAACAGAAAAAAAACGGCGATCACGGTAAAAGCGCTAAATAAGATCGTCGCCAATAAGCCGCGGATTTCTTCTCCTTTCATTCAATTACACCCCTTTTTTCTTTTTTTTGAAGGAATTGCTTATTTTCCCCAAATAATAAAAAGCCGAACATAATTAGGATAACAGGAACTCCATTTTATTACAACCCTAATGCAATTACCTCACTTCATAAATAATTCGTTGATGATCGAATTATACCTTCTCCCGCTTCCTCCCGCAACTCTATTTTGGTTATCATCCCCCTTTTGAGCGGAAAAACGGCTCCAAGAAAACCCGGTTTTTCCGCCTCTGTGCTTTTTCTAAATATTCTTGGAGAAAAGCAAAAAAGACCTTGACTCTCCTTTCTGATCTGCTTATAATAATGTTCGTTATGGGTTTAGCTATGGTAAACTCAAAGTTTAATTAAATTAAAACACGGATAGGATGAAGGGTATGAAAATCGGGGAAAAAATAAGACGGTTACGGATTAGAAACCAACTCACCCAGGAAGAACTAGCCAACCGCTGTGAGTTGTCGAAAGGCTTTATTTCCCAGGTAGAAAGGGATTTAACCTCTCCTTCCATTACGACCCTCTTGGACATTTTGGAATGTTTAGGAACAAATATAAAGGACTTTTTTAACGAAACTATGGATGAGAAAATCGTCTTTAAGAAAGATGATATTTTCATCCGGGAGAACCCGGATCTGAAATATCAGGTCCAGTGGATCGTCCCCAATTCGCAGAAAAACCGGATGGAACCAATTTTACTCGATTTAGAACCCGGAGGAGCCACGGAAATGGACGACCCACATGAAGGGGAAGAGTTTGGTTTTATTTTAGCCGGCAGTATCAACCTTCATTTGGGTAACCAGGTTTTTAAAGTTAGAAAAAACGAAAGTTTTTACTTTAAAGCCGTGGTCAGTCATTATCTTTCGAATCCCGGTTCGTCAAAGGCCAAAGTTTTGTGGGTTTCAACACCACCAAGTTTCTGATTATTAGATTATAACGCGGGGGGTAGTGGAATGCAGGGGATCATTAATCTGGTCAATGTCTCAAAAAACTATAACGGCACAGAAGCACTGAATAACATTAACCTTTACATCCGGAAAAACGAATTTCTGACCCTCCTAGGGCCTAGCGGGTGTGGAAAAACCACGACCCTCCGGATTATTGGCGGGTTTGAAGAACCCAGTAGTGGGGAAGTCCTTTTTAACGGGGTTAAAATCAATGATCTTCCTCCCTATAAACGAAAAGTCAACACAGTTTTTCAAAAGTATGCCCTTTTTCCCCATATGAACGTCTATGAAAACGTCGCTTTCGGGCTGAAGATTAAGAAAATGGATAAAAAAGTAATTGACCAAAAAGTCCGGAACATTCTTGCCATGGTTAACCTGGCTGGTTATGAAAACCGGGAAATCGATTCCTTGAGCGGTGGACAACAACAGAGGGTTGCCATTGCCCGGGCTTTGGTCAATGAGCCGGAAGTTTTGCTCTTGGACGAACCCTTGGGCGCCCTGGATCTTAAGTTACGCCAAGAAATGCAGATTGAACTGAAGAACATGCAGAAAAGACTGGGGATTACCTTTATCTATGTCACCCATGATCAGGAAGAAGCGCTTTCCATGTCCGACACCATCGTGGTGATGAAGGAAGGATCAATCCAACAGATCGGAACCCCCACCGATATTTATAATGAACCGAAGAACGCCTTTGTCGCTGATTTTATCGGTGAAAGCAACATCATCGACGGCCTTATGCTCCGGGATTATCTGGTCAAATTTGCCGGTTTGGAGTTTGAATGTGTTGATCGGGGTTTTACACCCCAAGAGCCGGTTGATGTTGTTATCCGTCCGGAGGATATACAAGTTGTCGGGGAAACGGATAGTCCCTTGAGGGGAGAAGTCACCGCCGTAACCTTTAAGGGGGTCCATTACGAAATGATTATCCACGGGAACGGGATCCGGTGGAAGATCCAAAGCACAATCATGGCCCCGGTCGGCGCCAAAGTCGGGCTCAAGATTGTCCCCGATGCCATTCACATTATGAAAAAGGTGACTGCGAAATGAAGAGAAACTGGCTGAGTTATCCTTATCTCCTCTGGATGTTGCTCTTTATCCTCCTTCCCCTCCTCCTCGTCCTCTTTTACAGTATTACCGTCCGGACGGAGGAAGGGATCCGGTTGACGACGGAACATTTTCGCCGGTTTATGGAACCTATTTACCTGAGTGTGCTTGCGCGTTCAGTTAAGTTGGCCTTCATCAGCACGATTCTATGCTTACTTTTGGGGTATCCGATGGCGATGATTTTGGCCGGGAATCATTTTAAAAAGAAGAACATCATGGTTTTCCTCTTTGTTGTGCCCATGTGGATGAATTTTTTGCTCCGCACTTACGCCTGGATGACCCTTTTGGAAAAGAAAGGCCTGATTAACACCGTCCTTTCCTGGCTTGGGCTTTCGCCCTTAAATCTGCTTTATACGGAAGAAGCGGTTGTTTTAGGGATGGTCTATAATTTTCTTCCTTTTATGGTTCTCCCTATTTACTCGGTTCTAAGCAAAATCGATAAAAATTTGATTGAAGCCGCCGAAGACCTGGGCGCTGACGGGTTTACGGTTTTCCGGAAAGTAATTTTCCCCTTAAGCCTGCCGGGGGTTGTCTCCGGAATCACAATGGTCTTTATGCCGGCGGTGACCACCTTTGTCATCTCCCGGCTGTTGGGAGGAGGTCAGTTTACCTTGATTGGGAACCTGATTGAACAACAGTTTTTGGTGGTTGGCGACTGGAATTTCGGCTCGGCCATTTCCATGGTGATGATGGTGGTTATTCTAC
>JAAYHY010000090.1 GCA_012735135.1 Bacillota bacterium
CCTAATTTGAGTGATGGCTAATCAGAAGGGTAATCTTTTTTGAGGGAGCTGGCAATGGATTTTTCCATTTTTCTGCTAGACTTCTATCTTGCCATTTGCTCTATTTCTATTTTGCCATAAACACTTAAGATTGATTTCGTAGACGACATTGTCGTCTACGATATCAATCTTAAGGATTCCATCAACCGGGACCTTTTGACACCCTTTATTATGGGATTTTCGACCCGACCAATTATGAAGCGATTACCATCCGTAATGGCCAGTATGTGGTGGAAGAATTGGAGCGGGCACTGGCCCGGAAGGAACGGGCGGACTCGCCCGGAAGAATCCGGTTCATTTTTTGACCAAGGGCTCGCCTTTCTTCCACTATGATGAGATTAACAAGGTTTTTTGGCTGGACGAAAGTTTGCAAGGATACCTGACGCCGGGCTTGGCGGCCCATGTCCGGGATATCCTGGAGTACCGGCGGGTGGATTTCTTCCGGAAAAGGTATCGAGAGGAATAAGGGAAGGACTGGGCTATATGAACTCACCGGGAGGGAATGAAATGGTGGATGGCATGGACAAGACGGTGGCGTATTATAACGCCAACGCGCAGGAGTTTTATGAGTCAACAGTCAATGTGGACATGTCCGTCCATTACCGGGTTTTTTTGAGCCTGCTTCCCCCCGGCGGCCGGATTTTGGATGCCGGGTGCGGCTCCGGCCGGGACAGCCTTTACTTTATCAATCAGGGGTTTGAGGTGACCGCCTTTGACGCCTCCCCGGTCCTGGCAGAGTTGAGTTCCAAACTGATCGGGCAGCCGGTGGCGGTTTTGCGTTTTCAGGATTTGAATTTTGAAAGGGAATTTGACGGAATTTGGGCTTGTGCTTCTTTATTGCATGTGCCGCGTAGTGAAATGCACGATGTTCTCTCCAGGTTGACCAGGGCCTTGAAACCAAAAGGCGTGCTTTATGCCTCTTTTAAGCATGGTGATGGCGAAGGTGAGCGGAACGGGCGCTTTTTCAATGACTATAACGAACAGTCTTTCCAGCGTTTACTGAGTGAACACCCCGAATTGCAATTGCTTTCTTCTTGGGTGAGTACTGATATGCGACCGGAGCGATCAGGGGAGAAGTGGTTGAATGTACTGATGAGAAGGATCAGTTGAGAATTATTGATCAAGACTACTTACGAGGGATTTTACTGAAAAAAGCGGTTGGAATTATATAGTTATATTAAAGAACTCAGCACGACCTTCTTTTTTAGAAGGTTTTATTTTTAGGGAGCATACCAAAACTGATCTTGATTATTACTCTGTTCTATTAGAACCGGGAACCATATTCAGGGGAGGGATACCTCGATGACCAGCTTCAAGACGGTAAGGGCATACGTAACATTGCTCAAATAAAAAAGAGGCAAATGGGAACATTTGCCTCTTTTTGCCAAGAAAAAAAACAAGATTCAGTTTGAAACTTCCGTTTCTGGAATTAACCGAATTATAGCTTGTTACATTGTTTTAGCACCCAAATGGCAGCCGCAATTTCATCAGGACCGTTACATAACGATTTGGCCGTACTTAGGCTAGTCCAGGAATAACCGTTGGGTTTTTCAATCGTGCTGCCGTTCAGCCAGCCAAGGGTAGTTTTGGCGGTATCCTCAATTCTCCATTTACTGCCTTGCTTTTTGACAAAGGCAATGCTGGAACTCCCCTTTTCGATCCGGTATTCACTGGAGGAGATTTTTTTGGCGTAACCCCAAAAACTGCCGTTTTTTTCGATCTTCTCCCCTTTGCATTCAAACTCAGCGGCAAAGACAGTTCCCGTTATGGTCATGATTATTACAAGTAAAAGAAGGCAAATCACAACAGGGCGGCTTTTTTTCATCATCCGATAATCCCCCCCTCGAATAGTCGAAAATTATAAAAATCTAGATCAATTGTATTTGAGATTGAAAGTATAGTCAATATTGATTATCCAGTGCTTTCCATTCCCGC
>JAAYHY010000091.1 GCA_012735135.1 Bacillota bacterium
ACCGACGGTATAGTCCGGATGAAAGAAGGAAGTAGAAGCTTTGGTTTTTAACCCTGAAGGCAATCTTCGGGGTTTTTCTTTTTAGGAAAGGGGTGGCCGATCGGTGGGGACAGTCATTGAAGTTAAGGATGTCACTTTGGCTTTTTCCCGGGAGGACGCGCCGGAACTGGAGGGGGTCAATTTGACCGTGGACAAAGGGGAATTTCTCTGTTTGGTCGGACCCAGCGGTTGTGGAAAATCCACCCTCCTCCGGCTGGTCGCCGGGGTCTTGACCCCTGACCGGGGAGAAATTAATGTCGGCGGGGATCGGAAAACCGGAAGCTGGTCCCAGTTAAGCTTTGTTCCTCAAGATTCCCTCCTCCTCCCCTGGCGGACGGTGCTGGATAATGTCCTTCTTCCCTTGGAACTGAATGACCGTGGGGGCAACCGGGATGAATGGAAAGAACAGGCCAGGGCCGCCTTACACCTGGTTAATCTGGACGGGGTGGAAGATAAATATCCCCACCAACTATCCGGGGGGATGCGGCAAAGGGTGGCCCTGGCCCGGGCTTTGGTCGGTAAGGCCGGGATCTTGCTCTTGGACGAACCCTTTGCCGCTCTTGACGCTTTGACCAGGAGCCAGCTACACCTGGAAATCATGGCCATCCGCCAAAAGGCGCCTTTTACCGGTTTAATGGTGACCCATAATATTTTTGAGGCCGTTTTTCTTGCCGACCGGGTCCTGGTCATGGCGGAGAAACCCGGACGGATCTTGGGTGAGGTTAAAATTGACTTTTCCTACCCCCGGCCGCTTAAACTGATGAGTACGCCGGAGTTAGCCGCTAAAGTCGGCGCCGTCCAGGAACTTTTAGAGCAGGGATGGTGGGGCAATCGTGTTTAAAGTTAAGTTAAAACCGGGTTCGGCCGGAGAGAGATTGATCACTCTTTTTCTGGTCGGGTTAGGGGTTTTGTCGGTCTGGGCCGGCCTTTCCACCTTTTATCCCGATTATATCCTTCCTTCTCCGGGGGAAGTGGCCCGCCGGGCGCGGGAATTGCTGGGGCAGGGGGGACTTTTCGCCGTTCATTTCCGGACCACCTTGGTCGAAGCCTTCGTGGGGTTTCTCTTTGGCGCCGGGGTGGCTTTACCCCTGAGTTACCTACTGGCGCGTCATCCCCGGTTAGACCAGTTGATCACCCCCGTGGTCGTGGCCATGCAGGCTATTCCCATTGTGGCCTTGGCTCCGCTACTGGTGATCTGGTTTGGCTTCGGTTTGACCTCCAAGATCCTCATCGCGGCGTTGACCGCCTTCTTTCCCGTCTTGACCAACGGGGTGGTGGGCTTAAGGGAAACCGATCCCCGTCTGAAGGAGCTCTTCCAGATCATGGGGGCTGGGAAAAGACAACGCTTTTTTAAACTGGAGATTCCTTCGGCTTTACCGGTCCTCTTTGGCGGTCTCCGGATGGGGCTGACCCTTTCGGTGATCGGCGCGGTGGTTGGGGAGTTTTCCGGCGCCGGCCGCGGCCTTGGTTACCTGGTCTATTTTGCCCGTGGAACTTTTGATACGGCTTTAATCTTTGTGGCCTTATTGGCTTTGGCCTTGCTGGGGGTCGGTTTTTATCTTTTCGTCTCGTGGTTAGAAGCGGTGGTGATGCCCTGGCGCCGGAAGCGTTGAAAAGGGAAGGTTATTCCTGGGCGAATTCCAGGGCTGGATTAAAATCAAGCGGATGGAGGGGAAAGCAATGAAGAAAAGACTCCTTTTTACCCTGTTGGTTTTGGCCTTATTGACGATCCTGGGCGGAGCGGTGTTTGAGGCCCGTTCCGCGCCGCGGCGGAAAGTTACCTTGGCGATGACCTACATCCCGAATGTGCAGTTTGCCCCCTGGTACATCGCGGAAGAGAAAGGATTCTTCCGGGAAGAAGGGTTGGAGGTCGTTTTTGACTACCGGATGGATATCGATGCTTTGCAACTGGTGGCGACGGGGAAGTTAGATTATACCATAGCCGGCGGGGATCAGGTCCTGGTGGCGCGCGGCAAGGGAATTCCTGTCGTTTACCTGATGAGTCTTTATGCCCAATTTCCACCGGCGATCATTGCCAAAGCCGAAGCGGGGATCGAAACGGCCGCCGACTTAAAGGGAAAAACCGTTGGTCTGCCTTTATACGGGACTAATCTTTTGGCCGTCAAGGCCATCATGAAACGGGCCGGCCTGGCTGATCACGATGTCCAACTGGTGGATATCGGTTATACCCAAATTCCTTCTTTACTCGAAGATAAAGTCGATGCGGTCGTCGGGTTTGCCAACAATGAACCCATCAAGCTTAAAGCCATGGGGGTGGCGGTGAGCCAGATTAATTCCTGGGACTACTTTTCCCTGGTCGGTCACGGCTTGATTACCGGGGCGGGGAAGATCAAAACCGATCCCGACGAGGTCGGCCGGTTAGTCCGGGCCAGTTACAAGGGGATCGAATACGCCTTGGCCCATCCGGAAGAAACCTTTGCCATCTGTCTTAAATACCTGCCCGAACTCGGGGAGGAACAAAAGAAACAGGAATGGGAAGTCTTGAAAGCCTCAATGGCCTTGTGGGAGAGCGCTTATACCCGCCGGTACGGGCTGGGCCGTTCCAACCCGGAGGATTGGGCCGATGCCCAGCAGTTGATGGTCGAATTAGGGCTTATTGCCAAACCGACGCCGGTCAGCGAGATGATTGACTTTTCGTTTATACCGGAAAAGCAATAAAGTGACTTGGCCGGAAAAGCAAAAAAACAACCGCCTGCGGCGGTTGTTTTTTTACCCTCTTCTTCGTTGGTCCGGCTAGTTTCTATAGAAAACATGGTTCCCAATTTGGGTGGTGATTGGATGGGATTTCACCCACCGGTTCGTGGTTTTGGCGGGGTTATAGAAACCGATGGCGCCATAGGAAGGATCCCACCCGTCTACCGCAGCCTGAACAGCTTTCCGGGAGGTGGCGGTGGCCGGGAGGTTAATCCGGCCGTCCATCACCGGGCTGTATTGGTAATAAATCCCTTGGTCGACCTGGTAAATGATCTCCCAGATGGTATTGGGGTAGCGGGGATCGTTTAACCGGTTGAGAACCGACGCGGCGACGGCAACTTGTCCCTCGTAGGATTCCCCTTCGGCCTCCGCCCGGACCAAACGGGCCAGTAATTCAAGGTCGGAGGCGGAAAGGTTATATTTCTTGCCATAATTCCCACCATTATTCCCGGAGTTACCGCCATTACCGCCGGAGGCGGGGGGATTTCCCGTTCCGGTGGGGATGGTTAATTGTTGGCCCGGATAGATGAAGTTGGAGGAGAGCCGGTTTGCCGTTTTTAAGGCCTGGACGGTAATGCCGTATCGTTTGGCGATAAGATAAAGCGAATCATTGGTCCGTACTGTATAAATCTGGTTACCGCCGCCGGAACCACCCTGGCCCGGATTGGTTTGGGACGGAGGGAGGTAAAGCGTTTCCCCGACCATTAAGGTGTCATGCCAACGGCTATTGGCCGTTCTTAAACTGGCGAGGGAGACCCCGTTCCGGGTGGCGATGAGATATAAAGTGTCACCGGGGCGAACCGTGTAAGCGGTAGGAATCAAGAGGGTTTGTCCAGGGTAGATCAGATTGGAACTTAAATTGTTCGTATTGATCAAGGTTGAGGTCGGGATATTAAACCGGCGAGAGATCAGATACAAGGAATCTCCCGATCGCACCTGGTAGACTTGGGCGTGCACCATGGCCGGCAGGAGCATAAGAAAGAAGGCGAGCAAGAATGGAACATGACGGATGAAAGGTTTCTTAACTTTCATGGGCAAACACTCCTCTTTCATGTTGTCGTTTTTGGTCGCCGGCGGTGATTAGAAGTGTAACTTGTGTTGGATCTGGAACGGCAAGAACGACCTGGTTAAAGCCATAATTCTTGCTAGAAATGGATTATCCTAGTGGGAATTAGAGGCAAAACCAATTTTGGAAGAAAACAAGGAGAATGGGATATGGAGTAAAAGCGGTTAGAAAGAGGGAAGTTGGGTAAAATATTGATATTAAAGGAAGGAAATAGGTGCCAAAACGACAATTGGGGCACGATCGCTGGCCGAAAATAATAGTCAGGAATTATACTGTTCCTTTTGGACCGATCACCCCAAGGGTAAGGAGAGTTGCAATGAAACTATTCAGCATAGGTGTGTTGGCAACCGTGACCGGGCTGATCGTGGCCGGCTGCCTGTTGGCCATCGCCGGACGGAGCATTATTCATCTGATCTTTAGTTTGGTGTATAAGCGGATTACGACCGAACGCTACTGGACTAATCTCTTTGAAACTTATAACCTGGCGAAAATGATTGGCCTCGGACGCCTGGTGGAAACCGAACTCCGTTCCGCCCACGGACAACCGCCGGACCGGCCCTTTGGCCGCCGGGATGTGGTTTCGCCATGGAAAGATCTATTTTTTAACCCGGTTTACATCCATCGCCTTCCCCTGTTGGACTACACCAAAGTGGGGACGGAAGTGGTAATTGGTCCTGAGGCCCGTTATCCTTTGAAATTAAAGATTCCGGTTTTATTGGGGGGAATGGCTTATGGAACCGCATTAAGCGCAAAAACCAAACAAGCACTGGCCCTGGGGGCAACAATGGCCGGAACGGCGGCCAACACCGGGAACGGCCCCTTTTTACCGGCGGAACGGACGGCGGCGGAAAAACTGATTGTCCAGTATAGCCGGGGCGGTTGGGCCAAGGATCTGGAAATCTTACAAGCGGCGAATGCGGTCGAAATCCAGTTGGGACAGGGGTTGTGGGGGTCGGCGCCGGTGGAAATCCCGGCCACCCGGCTGGCCCGTAACCCAAAACTACGGCAATTATTAGGCGTGCAACCGGGGGAAACGGCAAAAATCCCCACCCGTTTAATGGAGGTGGAATCGGAGCGGGAATTAAAGGAGTTGGTACAGGAATTACGGGACAAGACCGGCGGGGTGCCCATCGGGATTAAAGTGGGCGCTACCCAATGGTTGGAGCAGGAATTGGAGATTATGATCCGGGCGCGCCCCGATTTTATTGCCGTCGATGGACTGGAGGGCGGAACCCATGGGAATCTGGCATCAACATTGGATGCCATCGGACTGCCGACCCTCTATGCCCTGGTCCGGGCGCGACGTTTTTTGGAAAAAAAGAAGTTGTCCGGGAAGATCTCGCTTCTTGTCGGGGGCGGGTTGTATTCTTCCATGGACTTTTTGAAAGCGTTGGCCCTAGGTGCGGATGCCGTTTTTATCGGAACCATCGCCTTGCTTGCTTTGGTTCATACCCAGGCGATCAAAGTTTTACCGTGGGAACCGCCAACCACCCTTATCTTTAACCGGGGACGCATGAAGCAAAAACTCAATATCGAGCAGGGGGCACAAAGCCTGGCCAATTTTTTAAAGGCTTCCGTCCAGGAGATGCAGATTGCCGCTGTAACCCTAGGAAAAAACCACCTGAACAAGGTTGACGAAGGTGACCTCTCTTCCGTCAACCGGGAACTGGCTACTTATTTGGGGATCCAATGGTGTGGGGATCCGGCGGTCTAGCAAAGAGGGAATGGGGCGGATCCAAGAAAATCGCTGGCCACGGCAGGAAAACCCGGGAAAAGAGAGAAAGAAAGATCCTGATTAGTTCTGGAAGTTGAGGGAGAAGCATGAACCGGATCAAGCGGGGAGAAGACAAAAAGGCCTGCCGCCGGCTGCTGATTTTCCTGTGCCTTCTCTTGTTCGTCACGCCCGTTCCGGCCCAGGAAGAACAGGAACTGGCGCGGATTAATAAACTAATTGAGCAGACCAAAAAGCAAATCTCCACGGCGAAAAAGCAGGAATCCTCCGTCCTCGGTGCTTTACTTACGGCGCAGCAAGAATTGGACCAAATTGAGCTGGAACTGGAGAAGTTAGATCTAAGGATGCGCACCGTTCAACGGGAGATCGCCAGCCTCCAAAAAGAGCTGACTACGGTCGAAGGGGAACTGGCGAGGCTGGAGAAACTCCGGCGCGAACGGGAGGATCAGTACAATCAACGTTTAGTCGCCGTTTATAAATACGGACCCTTCAGTTACCTGGAGCTTTTGGTCTCGGCCGAGAGTTTCTCCGATTTAATCAGTAAATTTGAGATGGTCACTTATTTCCTCCGGGCGGATACCAAGATCATCGGGGAAGTGGCCGCGCTTACGGAAGAGATCACCACCCAGCAAAAGACGCTCCAAGCGAAGAAACGGGATCTGGAGAAACAACGGGCGACGGTGGTCGCTTTGGAAAAGGCCGCCGCGGAGCAGCAAAAGGTCAAGGCGGCCCTGGTCAAAAGGACCGAGGAAGAATTGAACAAGGTCCAAAGGGACCGGAAGCGGTTGGAGGCTGCCCTTGATGAACTGGAGGAGACCTCCCGGGCGATCGAGGAGGAGATTAAGCGACGGCAGCAGAAAGGCACCCTCGGAACGGGTAAACTAATCTGGCCTTTAGTAGTTAAAGGCCGGATCAGCTCACCCTTTGGCGAAAGGATGCACCCGATCCTGAAGGAGAAACGGTTCCACAGCGGTCTCGATATTGCGGTGCCCAGCGGCACCGATGTGCTGGCGGCCGACCGGGGCAAAGTGCTGATTAGTGGTTGGAACGGCGGCTATGGTTATTATATCGCCATTGACCATGGGAATGGTCTTTCCACAGCCTATGCCCATAATTCCCGGCTATTGGTGAAGGAGGGGGATTTGGTCGCTCAAGGGCAGGTCATCGCCAAATCCGGGAGCACCGGACTGAGCACCGGCCCCCACCTCCATTTCGAAGTGCGTAAGGACGGCGCCCCGGTGGATCCGGCGCTTTATTTGCCATAAAGTCGGAAAGGGGAGTCTCCCCGGGCCGTGGATTGTATATGATATAGTGAGAAAAGAACGGGAAGAATGGTGGTGGAAACAGAGATGGGGCTGAAAATGGCGCTGCTCTACGGTGGCCAATCGGGGGAACATGAAGTATCGGTGATGTCGGCCGCCTCTGTGGTCCAGGCGATCCGCGGGCAAATGGAAATCTTGCCGATCGGGATCACCAAAGAGGGCCAGTGGATTCCGGGCCTCTCCCCGGAAACTTTGGCGCAACGGGGCTGCTGGACGGTGACCAGTGGAGAAGCCCCGGAGGATGACGGGCTCGTCCAGAATCCCGCCGGCTTTTTATTGGACTTCCTTCGGAGACGGGTGGATTTGGTTTTCCCCCTTTTGCACGGACCGATGGGCGAAGACGGAACGATTCAAGGCCTTTTGGAACTGGCCGGTATCCCCTATATCGGCGCCGGTGTCGCCGCGTCGGCCGTCGGGATGGATAAAGAAATGATGAAGGCCCTCTTTAAACAGCATGCCTTGCCCATCGGCGATTATTTGGTTTACCGGCGCTATGAATGGGAAAGCGCTCCGGAAAAGGTAAGGAAGGAGATTGAAGAGCGCCTGGGTTACCCTTGTTTTGTCAAACCGGCAAATTTAGGGTCAAGCGTCGGGATTAGTAAAGCCCATAACCGGGCTGAGTTAGACGCGGCCTTTAATCTAGCCTTAACTTACGACCGGAAAGTCGTAGTCGAAGCTTTTCTGGATGGCCGGGAAGTGGAGTGTGGCGTTTTAGGCAACGATCAGCCGGAACCTTCCGTGCCGGGGGAGATTGTTCCCGGCGCCGAATTCTATAGTTATGAGGATAAGTACATCAAAAACGACTCCCAATTGATCATTCCCGCCCGCCTCACCGACGCCCAACGGGCGAAGGTTCAAGAACTGGCGGTCCGGGCCTTTAAAGCTATCGATTGCGCGGGAATGGGGCGGGTCGACTTTTTTGTCTTGAACCGGGATGGGCAGATTGTTGTTAATGAGATCAATACGATTCCCGGTTTTACCAAGATCAGCATGTACCCGAAGTTGTGGGCGGCCACCGGACTCCCCTACCCCGAATTGATCCAGCGCTTGGCCGGGCTTGCGCTGGAACGTTTCCGGGACCGTCGTCGCGCCGGTTAACAGTTTAAAGTGGCAGTTGATGAGGAGTCGCCCACGCCGGCTCTTTTTTTTTCATGTCCCCGCCGGGTCCAACCCGGAAAAAACCCTCCCCGGTTATCCCGCTTCTATGTCTAACGGGGTTTAAACCGCCTTCCGTTATTTACCGGCTGGTTAAATTTCCCGTGGGAAAAAGGTTTTTACCGGAAAAAGAGGAATAAATGGAGTACAAAATGAGGATAAGAAGCAGGAGGTGCTGGCTGTGCTGGTTAAATGGTCCCCTGAATATGCGGTGGGTGTCCCCGAAATTGACCGCCAACATCAAGAGCTCTTCAGCAAGATCAATGATTTACTCGAGGCCTGTAACCGGGGGGAAGGAAAACAAGTTTTAGGAGAAGTGCTGTCTTTTTTAGAAAATTATGTTAAAGTCCATTTCGGCACGGAAGAAAAGCTTATGATCGCCCAAGCTTACCCGGAATACTCGCCACACCGGGGCGAACATAAAGAGTTTATCGAAAACTTTCTCCGCCTGAAGGAGAAGTTTGAGACAGACGGACCCGGAATCTGGCTGGTCGTGCAGACCAACCGTGTTGTCGTCGATTGGCTGATAAATCATATCACGAAGACCGATACTAAACTTGGTGCTTATCTAAGAGCCAAACAAAATGCCTAGCCGTGGATAAGGGGGAATAGTAATGAAGATCGTCCTGGCGCAACTGAACCCGGTCATCGGGGATCTGGCCGGCAATCTGGACCGCATCGAACAGCTTTTGGCCACCGCAGGCGCCACCGCCGATCTTTTGGTCCTGCCCGAACTTTATCTCACTGGTTACCCGCCTTATGGCTTACTGGAGAAAAGATGGTTCCGGGGGCAAGTCGAGGCAGCGCTGGCCCGTTTGGAGGCGATCTCCGCCCGTTACCCGGAAACCGGGATTTTAGTAGGGGCGCCGACCCCCGCCCCGGGGGACAGTAGTCCTACTTGGTATAACTCGGCCCTTTTCTTGGCTGGCGGGAAGCGCATGGCAACTCAAAATAAGGGCTTTCTCCCCCCTTATGACCTTTTTAACGAAGCGGTTTACTTTCAACCGGGAAGCTCCGCGTCGGTTGTTAATTTCAAGGGGAAACGCCTGGGGATAATCATTGGGGAAGACCTTTGGGCGCGGGCATCCGCCAGCCAGGAAGAGCTGGTCCCTTCCCCGTTCCTTACCGGGATCGCGGACCGGTGTGATTTGGTTGTAACCCTGGCCGCCTATCCCTTTATTGACGGGTGGACCGATCAACTTTACCGCTTCGGGGCGGCTTCCGCCCGGCGTTTCCGTAGACCGTTCCTCCTGGTTAACCAGGTTGGAGCCAACGAAGAACTGATTTTTTCTGGAGAAAGTTTTCTTTTCAATCCGGAAGGGGCGCCGCTCTTTGTGGCCCCCGCCTTTCAGGAAGCAGTGGCGGTGGTTGATCCGGAAGGTTCCCCTTCCCCCCATATAACGCCCCGTCCCCCGGCCCGGCAGGCGATTTATAAAGCTTTGATCCTTGGGATCCGGGACTATGCCCGGAAAAACGGGTTCACCAAAGCCGTCCTTGGCCTTTCCGGGGGGATTGATTCGGCGGTTGTTTGCTGTTTGGCTGCCGCCGCCTTGGGGCCGGAAAATGTTTTGGCGGTGACGATGCCTTCCCCCTATTCTTCTGTGGGGAGTGTGGAAGATTCCCGGCAATTGGCGGCCACTTTAGGGGTTGGGTTTATGGAGATTCCGATCACCCCCTATTTCCAAGCTTATCTTGAGGGTTTAGCCCCCTTTATAGGTCCGGCGCGGAACCCGGGCGACACCACCGAAGAAAATATTCAAGCCCGGATCCGGGCCAACATTTTGATGGCGCTCTCCAATAGATACGGTTATCTGGTCTTGGGGGCCGGAAATAAAAGCGAATTGATGGTGGGTTATTGCACATTAAACGGAGTCGATATGACCGGAGGGTTGGGGGTACTCTCCGATGTGCCCAAGACCATGGTTTACGAGTTGGCGGCGGAGATTAACCAAGGACGGGAGGTTATTCCGGCGGCGATTATCACCAAACCGCCCTCGGCCGAACTCCGTCCGGACCAGACCGACCAGGATACCCTCCCCCCCTACCCCATCCTGGACCGGGTTTTAAAATTATATCTGGATGAGAACCGGACCCCGGAAGAGATCACAGCCCAAGGCTTTAACCGTGAAACGGTGGCTTGGATCATAAAGGCGGTTCACCGGACCGAGTATAAAAGGCGACAGGTAGTCCCCGGTCTGCGGGTGACCACCAACCCGTTAGGCCCCCGCTACCGGCTGCCGGTGGGCGGAAAAATTCAGATTTGAGCCAGAGACGACAAGAATGCTCGTAACCCCTTGACAAAAAGGGGTAACTGTTTTATTATATATACCGTAGGGGGTATGGTAAGGAGGTGGGTGAATGGACCAGTCCAACGCGGATCATATTGATAAGGTTTCCGGAGATATTAAGGAGGATCTGATCAAACGGTTGCGGCGGATTGAAGGCCAAGTGCGGGGTTTACAACGGATGATCGAAGAGGATCGGCCCTGTCAGGAAGTGGTCTATCAAGTCGCCGCGGTGAAGGCGGCCGTGGTTCAAGTGGCCATGTCGATCCTCAGCGACCAGTTGGCCTCCTGCCTTATGCAGGAGATCGCCAAGGGCGGTCACCCGGAGGTTGCTGTGAAACGGTTTACCGAGGTTTTTAAAAAATTTTACTAACAAGGAGGCAATATCAATGGCTTTAACCTTAAACCAGGAGAACTTTAAAACGGAGATTCTTGACTATGAAGGAGTAGCGCTGGTGGACTTTTGGGCGCCGTGGTGCGGGCCTTGCCGGATGGTGGCGCCGATCATTGATGAGTTAGCCGAAGAATATGCGGGAAAAGCCAAAATCGGGAAGGTAAACACCGATGAAAACATGGACCTCTCCGTCCAGTACCAAATCAGGACGATCCCGACCATGCTGGTCTTTAAAGATGGCAAGGTGGTTGATACGATTAATGGAGCTTTACCAAAACAGCGGATCGCTGCGGTTCTTGATAAATGGGTTTAAAATGGCCGGCAGGCCATTTTTTTTTTAGAAAAGATTCCGGATCTGCCGGACCAGCCAAGTAAAGAACGCGCCAATCTGTTGGAAAATTAGCTGTAAAATCCCGGCTTTTTTCACTTCTTCAGTCGTGACCAGGGGGACGCTTTCCAGTTCCGGTCCTTCCGGGGTTAGATATTCTACTTCGGGACCATCGGCGGCGGCGAATAATTTCCCGACGACATGGCCTTTGGGAACCGGGGCGGTTACTTCATCCGTTTCCAGTTCAACGCGGGGCTGGTACCGTCCGCTTTCACCCCGCTTAAGAAGGATGGTTAAAGGTTCGGCGGTGGCAATCCCTACGGCTTTGGATTTACCTTTTCGTACCGGAATCGAGGGGTTGGCCGGCACTTGGTAGCCGGCGGGATAAAGCTCTTTCCGTTCAAAGTTGGCAAACCCGTAATCCAGGAGCTTTTTTGTCTCTTGAAAACGTCCGGCATAAGACCGGCCTTTCATGACCACGGAGATCAAGCGGATATTGTCGCGTTGGGCGGTCGCGGTAAAACAGTAACCGGCGAGGGTGGTGGAACCGGTTTTTAAACCGTCGACCCCTTCGTAGCCGTAGACCAATTCCGGAAGCATCCAGTTCCAATTATCCATCTTAATGGCGTCGGCCGAATCGGGCCGAAAGGTCTTCCGGGGGATCGATGCGATGGTCAGCACTTCCGGATAATCCCGGAGGATCCGGAACGCCATCAAAGCCACATCTTTCGCCGAAGCAAAGTTTTCCTCCTGCCGGTCCCCCGCCGGGTGCATCCCCAGCAAATCACCGTTGTTCAAACCGGTGGCATTTACAAAGGTGTAATTTTTCAGCCCGAACTCCCTGGCTTTATCATTCATCAACTGGACAAAGGCGCTCTCACTACCGGCCACCAGTTCCGCCAGAGCAATGGTGGCGCCGTTGGCCGAGTAGATCGCCATTGCTTCATACAGCTCACGGACGGAGTACTTTTCGTTCAGCCGGAGTGGCACATTGGAGAGGGTTAGATTTTGGGAGATGCGGTAGGCGTAATCGCTGATGGTAGTAGTATCATCCCAGGAAAGCTTTTTGTTGCCAATTGCTTCTAAAATCAGGTATTCCGTGAGGATCTTGGTCATACTGGCCAAAGCCAGGGGCTGGTCGGCGTTCTTTTGGTAGAGAATTTTTCCGGAGTTGGCATCGACCAATACGGCGGCGTCGACTTGTAAACGGAGCGGGTCGGAAGTTTGCGCCGCGACAGCAGAGACCAGGAAGAGCAGGAGGAAGCAGCTGATCAGGGGCGACCACCCCCATTTCTTTCCCCTCTTTCCCATAGGAATCACCTCCGATAACATTAAGATGCGCATCGGGTAGGCAGGCCAAGGCAATCATCTCCCGACAACCGTCCGGATGGCCGGCCACGCGTGAAGAGTGTAACAAGGGACGCCAGTGACGGGCAGCGGATACAGAGTGGGATGGGTGACGGATATCGAAAGACGCGATAGTAGGAAAATCCGAAAGCGGTGCGCTTTCGGATTTTAACCATACGGAGCGGACGCTATTGGTTCTTTGTTTCTTCCCGCTCCCGAAAGAGAAAGGTAAGACAATAGAGCCCGGCCAGACCAACCAGCGAGTAGATTATCCGGCTGACCATAGAGGTGGATCCACCAAACACATTAGCGACAAGATCGAACCGGAATAAACCCACCAGGAGCCAGTTGATGGCGCCAATAATCACCAGAATTAACGCCAACCGATCCATAATTTACCCTCCTTTTCCTGAATTTATTTATGAAGATCCGGTTAAAGTTTTCGGTTTACGCTGTTTTTCACTGCCCACCCCCTTTAAGTGCTGCGGGCAAAATATTTTGGGGATGGATTAAGAAAAAGGCTAAAGCGGCAATGACAGCCACCAAACCCGCATCGCTCCAGAAGATAAGGTTCTCCCCGTACTTAGTAGCAAAGCTGAAGAGAGGAGGGCCAATCGCCACCCCGAAGAAACGGACGGTTCCATATAAACAAGTGACCAGTCCCCGTTCACTAGTGGGAGCGGAAGAGGTGATTAAGGTGTTTAGGGCCGGCAGGGCCATTCCCGTTCCGATCCCGATTAAGGTGGCAAAAAGCGCTTTACTGAGCATCCGGTGGCCTAAGGGGAATAAAACCAAACCGCCCACGACTATGGCCAGGCCACCGATGATGGTCCATTTCATCATCTTCACCATTTGCTTTTTCAAGACAATACCAAAGAGGTAGGAAGTGACCGCCATGGCCAGCACGGGAAGGGCGATCACTAAGCCCCGTTCAAAAATTTTTAACTTAAATGATTTTTCCAGAAGATCGGAGAAATAGCTTAATAGCCCAAAAAGGGAAAAGAGGACGATCAGACCGCAGAGAAAGGCGACCCCCAAATTCACCCCTTTTTCCTTCATAATCTGAAGAAGATTTTTCAGGTAGGAAGCGAAGGCTTGCCCTTTTTGGCCGGGTTTGGCCTCTTGCGCGATGCACAAAAGGGCAATGGCGATGGGCAGAGCCAGGGCGCCATAGACAAAGAAAGGCATATACCAGGCGATTAAACCGAGCGCCGCCCCGGCCAGCGGACTAACCACTTTTCCTAAGCCGTTGGCGGCTTCCAACAACCCCAAAACCTGGGCCCGTTCTTGGTCTTGGATCAGATCGCCGGATAAGGCCATGGCCAGCTGATAGGTCCCGCCGGCGCCAATTCCCTGGAGAATCCGGGCGCCTAAGATATATGGGTAGGCGTTCTCTTTAAGGAAAAGAGAGGCCAAGCCCGCCAGGAGGCCCCCTGTTCCGTAGATGATCAGGGCCGGCCCCATCACGATCTTCCGGCCAACATGGTCGGAGAGGATACCGGCGAAGGGGATGGTGAGTCCGGCCGGAATGGAGAAGGCCGTTATTAACAGACCGGCTTGAAGGAGAGAAAGATTTAAGGCCTTTTGGATCGCCGGAAGAACCGGAATCAACATGGAGTTCCCCAAGACCATGATAAAGGGGACTGTTGTTAATACGCCGATGGTCGGTTTGATCTTCGGATCGATCGCCATACCTCCTCACGAATGTGGGATAAGCAACAACCATAGTGTGCCAAGGGGAGGAAATTATTAAACCTTCAATTTCGCCGGCTTCTGTAAAAAGGGCAGGCGGGAAAAGATGGCATAGTTTACCTGACCCCGGCATACTTTGAGGATGAGGATGGTGAGGTCAAGTGTGGAAGTATCTCCTTATTTTCCTTGGCGTTTGTGTGGTATGTTCCCCGGCGCAAGCCGAGGCCGGGCCCGGTGGGGACCGATCTACCGTGGTTTATTTTGAGGCCGTCGACCCGGAGGGGGATGATTATGGACCAGGCGGCTATATCTACCCGCGGAATCTTGCCTTCCGTCCCTATGAGGGTCTTTATGATCTTTTGTGGTTTCGGGTCTCCGGAAATGATGAAGCGTTATTCTTTGATTTAAAGATTAAAGAGATCACCAACCCTTGGAATGCGCCGGAAGGATTTATTCATCCGGTGATTCATATTTATATTGACCTGGCGCCCGGTGGGCGAACCCAACCGTTAACTGAAGAGATGGGAGTCCGCATGCCGCCCCAATATGGGTGGGAGGTTTGCTTAGAGGGAGTAGGTTGGGAAAGCAGCCGCCTGGTTTATTTAACCGAGGGCCAGAATCTGGAGTCAACCGACCTGTCGGCGGCTTACCTCCCGGACCTGCAGGTGATCCGGTTAAAAGTTCCTAAGGCTCGCCTGGGCAACCCGCAGAAGAATTGGCGGTATTATGTCCTCATCGGCGCCTATGATGGCTTTGGGCCCGGTTTCCTCCGGGAGATCCGCCCCGAACCCGGGGACTGGCATTTTGGCGGCGCCCCCGCCGGGCAGATCGTTCCCCGCGTCCTTGATCTCCTGGCCCCGGAAAGGGGCAGCTACACCCAGGAGCGGCAGTTGCGCCCCGGAAAAGACGGCTGGCCGGTGGTCTACCCGTTTAACCGGAAAAAGGAATTGCCCTGGGGGTATTTGGTGATTGGCGGTCTCTTGTTGGCGCTGGGGTATTATTCTTCCAAACGGTTGGTCATCACCGGTTTCTGGTTTAAAGGAGGCAAGCTTGTTAAGGACGGCCTTCTGGATAATAAATGACAAGTAATCACAGGATAGCCTAAACTTGGTATAGTTTCTCCCTCTCCGGCGCAATACTAAACAGGAGACGGGGAGGGAGAAACATGTTTGCGGAGAAGAAGGAATTAATCAACAGTCTAGTGAACCTAATAATAAAGGATGATCGTTACCGGAGAGAGCAAAGGGAAGAAAAATACTGGCGGCTGATTGAGGAGGCCAAAAAGGACTGGCAAGAAGCGCGGGCTTATTTTAATACGGTGACCGAACCCGAATTAGTTGATCATGCCATTTATGCCTTGGGCGCGGCGGAAAAGCGTTATGTTTATTTATTAAAAAAAGCCCGGGAGGAGCAGTCTTTCCGGGAGAAGTATCTGAGGTAATCACTGGCGCCGGCTTCTGCCAGCTTGAACCGGACGATGAATTACAAAGCCGGATGAGACGACAAGCATCGAAGGGATTTTCTTAAGCATGGGGCGTTTACCTTAAGGGGAGGAGGTCTCTGTGTCGTTTGAAGTTTTATTGGTTTATTTTGCGCTTTTGCTGATTATTGCGGTCGGGGGGAGATACCTCTTTTCCCCTTTCCGGTTCGCGGTGGATCTTTTGTTGAAGGGGGGCGGCGGGTTTCTCCTGCTCATCCTTTTTAACCTCTTGACCCGTTTTACGGGCTATGCTTTACCCTTGAACATCTATACCGTATTGTACTGTGGTTTTTTAGGCCTTCCCGGCGTCATCTCCTTATGTTTTTTGCAGACCTGGTTGTAACAGACAAAAAGCACACATTAGAGAGACCGGGAATATTATTATCCCGGTGAGGTGTTACGACAATGGCGGATCGAGTTACCTGTTCCTTTTGCGGTCAATTAACCTGCGGGGGGCTCCGGATCTACGGGGAGGTTATCTGCGCGGCCTGTGAGGAGCGGCTGGCCCGGTTAGAAGTGGAAGACGAGGATTATGAGCAGTGGCTTGCTTGTCTCCGCACCCTCTGGACAAAATGGCTGAATGAAAACTAAATGTCCTGGTTTCGGTGAAACCAGGGCTTTTTTGATCGGCTTTGAATTGAAAAAAGGAAGCGCGCCCTTTTATGTCGAAAGTTAATCAGAGGTCAGTGGGGATGATCAGTGCGACCTTTAGGCGAAAAAGAAAGTCATCTTAGCAACAATGAAGGAGTAATAATGGAACAAGGCATATTTATCACTTTTGAAGGGGTGGATGGCGCGGGCAAATCCACCCAGGCCCAGTTGCTGGCCACTCGCCTCCAGGCGGAAGGCGTGCTTACCTGTCTAACCCGGGAACCGGGAGGGACGGCCTTGGCGGAAAGGATCCGCCACTTGTTACTCTATACGGGAGAAGTTAAATTGGCGCCGGTGACCGAAATTCTTCTTTACGCCGCTTCCCGGGCACAACATGTTGATGAAGTGATCCGGCCGGCCTTGGCCCGGGGTGAAGTGGTCATCTGTGAGCGGTATATCGATTCCTCCCTGGCTTACCAAGGCTTTGCCTCCGGCAACAATATAGAGATGATCCGGCAGGTTAATGCCTATGCTACCGGAGGTTTAATGCCTGATCTGACTTTCTTGTTAGATTTGGAAACAAGGGAAGGATGGCGCCGGGTGCAGGAACGGGGCGAAGCGGCGCGTACCGACCGTGTGGAAGCCAAGGGTTTTTCCTTCCAGGAGAAGGTGCGCCAGGGTTTTTTACGCCTGGCCGCCGGTGAACGGGAGAGAATCCAGCTGCTTAACTGTTCCGGCCGGACCAAAGACGAACTTCACCAGCGCATCTGGGAGTTGTTGCTCGATAAATTTCCCTCGGTGCTCACCCGTAAAGAACAGGAGAAAGGAGGATGGTTATGAACCTGTTAATTGCTGTGGTTCAGGATCAAGATGTTAATCGTCTGCTCACCGCTTTACTGGAGAAGGGATACCGTGCGACCAAACTGGCCAGTACCGGCGGGTTCCTCCGCCAGGGGAATACTACTTTATTAATTGGCGTTCAGGAAGAAGAGGTTAAAGAGGTTATGGCTATTATTAAAGAAATTTGCCGGACGAGAAAAGGGCTGGTCAGTCCGGTGACCGCGGTGGACCAAACTCTTAACACATACATCCCTACTCCAGTCGAGGTTGAAGTCGGGGGTGCGACCGTCTTCACCTTAAAAGTGGAGTCTTTTGAAAAAATGTAGGGAAAGAGTGAAGGAGAATGCGGATTAAAGGAGTGGGGCAGGAAGTTCATCCTCCTCTCGGTGAACGGAGTGAATTCGCTCCGGAGAGCCTTCATCAGAGTAATTTTCATCAAATCCTTAAGGACGCTGGGGAACGGCCCGCCGCCGGTTGGGATCAGCTGTTGAGCCAGGTGGATAAGGCGGCGAAAAAGTTGGTAACCCAACCCAGTATGGAGACGCTCCGTTCCTACCGGGCGGCGGTGCGGGATTTTTTGAAAGAGGCGATTTCCGGTAGTTACCGGATGAAAGGCGAAAGCCGTTGGGACCGCCGGGGTAACCGCCGGATTTTCTGCGTGGTGCAGAAGGTTAATCAAGCGTTAGAAGAATTGACGGCGGCGGTGCTTCAAAAGAACGCGAAGCCCATGGAGCTGATGGCCAAGGTGGATGAGATCCGTGGTTTGTTGGTGGATCTCTATTTCTGAAGAATTGAAGGAGCGAAGGATGACGACCGCAACAATAGCCAACAGGCGTTTTGCTGAACTGCAAAAGGTTTTTGCCGCCGGAAAGGCCAGCCATGCCTACCTGTTTCTTGGCGAATTAAACCAAGAAAATGAGGACGGGATCCGGGAATTGGCCCAAACTCTGCTTTGTCTTTCGGCAGAAGAGAAACCTTGTGGCCATTGCCGTGCTTGCCGGTTTATGAAGCAGGGTAATCACCCGGATTTTCGGGTAATTGCGCCGGAGGGGGGGAAAATAAAGCTGGAGGAGATCCGGGCGCTTTGTTATGACGCTGTACTCAACCCGTACCTTTCTCCCTGTAAAGTTTATTTCTTTACCAAATTTGAGATGTTGACGGAGGTAGCGGCCAACGCTTTTTTAAAAACCTTGGAAGAACCGCCTCCCGCCGTCTATTTTCTGGCCTTAGCCGAGCATGAACCCGGCATCCTCCCGACCATCCGTTCCCGGATGCAAAGGGTTCAGTTGGGCGGCGGCCGGGGGGAGGACGGGACGTTGGCCGGTGCCGGTTTACCGGTTACCGATCTTAATGCCCTCTTCCGGCAGGCAGAGAAGCTCAGCGGTTATGACCGGGAACAAGTGGCCTTTTTTTTGCAGCGCCTGCAATCCCAGTTACGGGCGGAATTATTGGTGGAGATGAAGGCCGGGGCGGTGCGCAAAAACCTGGTCAGAACGAATGCCGCCGTTCAACAAGCCCAGGCGTACACGGCGGCCAATCTCAACCTCCGCCTTTTACTGGAGGATCTCTTTCTTACCCTTTACGAGGAGTTGGGAGAAGCGCAGCCCTAGTTTATCCCAAATTGAGATAGCCGCCTATCCTGGCTACCGCCAGGATAGCGAAGAGATGAAAAAGCAAAGCCGTTAAGTACTGGTAAAGGCAATCATCCCTATAGCGTCGAGGTATTTTCTATGCAGGAAAGGAGGGTATAAAATGGAAGAAGCAGAATACGTGGCGCACGATTCTCCTCCCGAATTATATAAAGTAGTCGGAGTCCGTTTCAAACGGGCCGGCAAGATTTACTATTTTGATCCAGGGGACTTGGATTTAAAGGTCGACCAGGAAGTAATTGTGGAAACCGCGCGGGGCTTGGAGTACGGAAAGGTCAAGATCGGACCGAAATATGTCCCGGCGACAGAGATCACCCCGCCCTTAAAAAAGGTGATCCGGGCCGCCGATGAGAAGGATAAAGCGCAATACCTGGAGAACCAGGATAAAGAGGCCAATGCTTTCCGGATCTGTTTGGAGAAGATCAAACAACACGGCCTGGAGATGAAATTAATTGATGTGGAATACACCTTTGACCGGAATAAGGTAATCTTTTACTTTACGGCGGACGGGCGCGTTGATTTCCGGGAACTGGTGAAAGATTTGGCTTCGGTATTCCGGACCCGGATTGAGTTACGACAGATCGGGGTCCGGGATGAGGCGAAGATGTTGGGGGGGTTAGGCCCCTGTGGTCGTTCCCTTTGTTGCGCAACCTTCCTGGGGGAGTTTGATCCGGTCTCGATTAAAATGGCCAAGGAACAAAACCTTTCGTTGAACCCGACGAAAATTTCGGGGATCTGCGGACGGTTAATGTGCTGCTTGAAGTTTGAATCCGATAGTTACCGGGAAACCAACCAGCTGTTGCCCGGGGTCGGTAGTACAGTGGAATACCAGGGTAAAGAAGCAATGGTGATTGAGCAGAATTTGTTGAAAGAAACATTGATCATCCAATACCCCGACGGGGAACCTTTCGAAGTGGCTCTCGGCGAGGTTTCTTACTGACCGGGGTTCCTGTTTAGGCGGTTGGCCGATGGAAACCGCCGTTTTCCGGCACGGCCCCTACTTGATTAAAACACCGATCGATCCGGTGGTGATTGAGAAGGAACGCCCTGTTAAACGCGGTTGAGTTTTTATTTATAAAAAGATCTTGCATAAATATAAACTATCAGCTATAATTAGATCGACTTGAAAATGAGAGTGGAGGTTAGGAAATGAAGAAATTATTATTTGTCGGTCTAATTATTGCCCTTGTTGTGATGATGGGGTTAAACTGCCTGGCGGCAAAGAAGGAAACCGGTGTGATCGTAGTTGGTTGCGACGCCGCCTTTCCTCCCTTCGAGTATTTGGATGAGGAAACCGGTGAATTGGTCGGTTTTGACCTTGATTTAATGCGGGCGATCGGGGCCGAGCTAGGAATGAAGGTTGAGATTAAAAATGTCTCCTGGGACGGGATCATCCCCGGACTGCTCAGCGGAAACTATAATGTGATTGCTTCCGGGATGACGATTACGGAAGAACGGAAACAAGTGGTTAATTTCTCCGATCCCTATATCCTTGCCGGTCTGACTATTGTCACGCGGGCTGGTGATGAGAGCATTAAAGGGCCGGAGGATTTGGCGGGCAAACGGGTGGCAGTGCAGATTAACTCCACCGGTGATTTGACGGCCACCGAATTGCAACAGGAGAAGGGGATCAAGATTGCGGAGATTAAACGGTTCACCCATGCGACCGATCCTTTCTTGGAGCTGAAAAACGGCGCCGTGGAAGCGGTGGTGATGGATTTACCGGTTGCCCGTGCCCAAATGAATACCAACCCGGGTATATATAAAATTGTGGAAGAAGCCTTTACGACAGAAGAATATGGTTTTGCCCTACGGAAAAGCGATACGGAATTGTTAGCCAAAATAAACCAAGCCTTAGCCACCTTAAAAGCCAACGGAACTTACGACCAAATCTACCAGAAATATTTTGGCGAATAAGAAGTTAAGGGGAAAAGGCAGCCGCGGGCTGCTTTTTCAGTTTTATTGGTTCCCTTTGGTCAGGATCATCCCTATTTTGGTCGATTTGAATGCTTGGGAAGGAAAAGGGGCGAGGCTGCGAAGGAGAGGAAGTCATGGATTATAGTTGGGATTGGAGTGTTGTTATCCGTTTCTTACCGGTACTCTTGGAAGGGGCTCTTTTGACTTTAGAATTAACCTGTATTGCCGTGGGGATGGGGATCCTGATCGGTACTTTTGCCGGGATTGGCCGTGTTTCCAAGAACAAATTGATTTTTTCCGTAAGCTCGATCTATGTTAACTTTATCCGGGGAACACCCATGTTGGTCCAGTTGTATCTGGTTTATTTCGGCCTTCCGGCCTATTTCGGCCCTATCCCGCCGAAGATGGCGGCGATTATTACTTTATCGGTGAATAGTGGGGCCTATGTTGCGGAGATCGTCCGGGCCGGAATCCAATCCATCGACCGGGGCCAATTGGAAGCCGCCCGTTCGCTGGGGATGACCTATTCCCAAGCCATGCGTTATGTGCTGATTCCCCAGACTTTTAAACGGATTATTCCGCCGCTGGGCAACGAATTCATTGCCATGCTGAAAGATTCCTCCATCGTTTCTGTGATTGCCCTGGAAGAGTTGGTACGGAAAGGATCGATGATCGCCGGACGGACCTTCCGTTCCTTCGAAATTTGGACGGCCGTGGCCTTGCTTTTCCTCTTCATGACCTTTCCCATCACCCAACTGGTTAATTTTGCCGAGAGGAGGCTGAAACAGAATGATTAAAGTGGAAAATCTGGAGAAAAGATTCGGCCACCTTGAGGTCTTAAAGGGGATTACCAATGAGGTCCGGGAAGGGGAAGTGGTCTGTGTGATTGGGCCCAGCGGTTCGGGGAAGAGTACATTTCTGCGCTGTCTTAATCTTTTGGAGATCCCCGACGGCGGGCGGATCTATTTTGCGGGGAAAGAGATCACCGATTTAAAAAAGACCGATCTCAACCAGATCCGGGCGGAGATGGGCATGGTTTTTCAGCGTTTTAATTTGTTCCCCCATAAGAATGTTTTAGAGAATATCTGTCTGGCCCCGTTGAAGGTCAGGAAATGTTCCCGGGAGGAAGCGGAAGCAAGGGCTTACGATCTCCTCCAGAAAGTAGGCTTAAAGGATAAAGCCCTCGCCTACCCGGATAACCTCTCCGGCGGGCAGCAACAGCGGGTGGCAATCGCGCGGGCGCTGGCTATGCAGCCGAAGGTCATGCTTTTTGACGAGCCCACTTCCGCGTTGGATCCGGAGATGATCAAAGAAGTCCTGGATGTCATGAAAGATTTGGGGAAGGAAGGAATGACGATGGTGGTCGTCACCCATGAAATGGGCTTCGCCCGGGAAGTGGCCGATCGGGTGTTGTTTATGGATGATGGGTTGATTGTGGAGGAAAACACCCCGGAAAAAATCTTCAATGCTCCGCAAAACGAGCGGACGAAAGCGTTTTTGAGTAAGATTCTTTAAATGTAATCATTTACACGAGCGACGAAGTCTAGATAATTTTTTTATATAAGGAAATAGAACGGCAGGACCGTTGCTACTGGCGACGGTCTTTTTTATGTTTTAAAGATAAGGAAAGATTTTGGCCCGGAAGAAGAAGAACCATTTGGGATGGGGGGCGGCGGCAAAGAAGGTTTCTTTCAGTAATAAGCAGAAGAGCAAGGCTTGGCTAATGGTTACACCCCAGGCGGCGCCGGCGAGGCCGAACGCGGGCAAAGGGACGAAGGCGGTGGTGATGCCGGTTTTGATAAAGATCAAGATCAGGGTGGCCCGTAGCAGAAATTGCTGTTTTCCCAATCCTTCCGCCACCGGTAAAAATAGATTATTCATGACTAAAAAGGGGAGGGCGGGAAGGAGAAAAGGGAGATAACGGGTGGCCGCCGTTGTTTTATAAAGCATCAAAGATAAAGGGGTCGCAAGTTTAAGAAGGAGAAAGATCACGCCCAAGCTATAAAGAAAAGCGCCTCCCAACAGCCAACGGAGCTTCCGGAAGAAGGCCGGGAGGTTTTTTCTCACCGTCGCCCGGGCGGTCGCCGGCAGGATCAAAGTGGAAACCGGGGTAAAAAAGATCAGCGGAAAAAATATGAGCGGGGTCGCCATTTCCCAATATTCCCCCAATTGTTGGGCGATCTCCGTGGCGGAGAGTCCCCCCCTGCCGAGTAGTTTCGGGAGGAGGATGCTTTCCGCAATCCGGGCGAAGGCGAGGATTAATTGCTGCGCCAGCAAAGGAAAGGAGGAACGTAATAAGGAGGAAAGTTTACGTCCGGGGACGGCCCCGGTTGCGCTGGCGGTTGCGGTCAAGTGCGGGCGGACGCGCAGGTGGTCGTAAAGAAAGAGGGCGCAGAGACAGACGATTTCGCCGCAGAGGTAACTACAGGCTAAAATCCGGGCGCCGGTCTCCACCCTGAACGGGGTGGGTTTTGTGAAGAACAAAAAAGGAAGAATAAAAAGGGTCTCGCCCAGTGTTTCGCAGAGCTCGGCCAGGGCCAGGGGGAAAATCCGGTCGAGACCATGGAAGTAACCCCGGTAGACCAGGCAAAGGCTGTTCAGGTTGATGGCTAAGGCAAAATACTTGAGGAGCGGCCCGGTACGGGTATCATTATAAAACAAGGAACCAAGCGGGGATGAGAATAAAAAAACCAAAAGGGAGAGGAAGAAAGCGGTAACCGCCACCAGGGTGGAGACGGTCTTTTTCACCTGCAAGATCCAAGCCGTGTTGTTTTTTGCTTTTTCAATGGCGATTAACCGGACTAAAGCGGTGGGTAACCCCATCGTGATGACCAGGCTTAACAGGCGGTAAAAGGGAAAGATCATTCCGATCAGCCCAAAAGGTTCGGCGCCTAAGCGGCGGAGGAGATAAAGACGGTAGATCCCGCTGTAGACCCGTAAAAGGAGACCGGTGGAACTAAGCAGGGCAAACTTTTTCAGGTGGGGTCGGAGCTTTGTTTTCATGTTTTACCTTCCTTGAAATAAGCCGATCATTAATATAAAACTATGTCGCACCGGGGAGCATCATGCAGGATTTCACTGAAATCTAATGAATAAATATAAAGGGATTGGATAGGACAGAGGTGTAAGTATGAAAAGAATTGGTGTTTTTCCGCTTTTCGAAAAACCGGAAGCGGTTAAGGTTGCGGTTAAATTGATTGCCTTATTACAAGAGGCCGGGTTCCGGGTGGTGATGGAGGAAGAAAGCGCCGAACGGCTTGGTGTCGCCGAACTGGGTTTGCTCGAGGAAGAACTGCCGGCCGGCCTGGATTATGGTGTGGTCTTAGGCGGTGATGGCGCCCTGCTTTCCTTAGCGCGCCGCCTTTACCCCCGGGAGATACCGATCTTCGGCATTAACCTGGGCCATTTGGGGTTTTTGACGGAAGTGGAGGATAAGGAGTTGGAATTGGCCGTTAACCAACTCCGGAACGGCCAATTTACGCTGGAAGACCGGATCATGGTCAGTGCGGAAGTGACGCGGGGAGAAGATCGCCGCGCTTGTTTGGTCGGGCTCAATGATATTGTCCTGACGAAAGGCATCTTTGCCCGGATGGTCCGGCTCGAGTTGTTGATCGATGGATTTTTCACCGGCCAGTTGGCGGCGGACGGGCTGATCATTTCCACTCCCACCGGTTCGACCGCCTATTCCTTGTCGGCGGGGGGGCCGATTGTTGCTCCGCAATTATCGGCTTTAGTGCTGACCCCCATCTGTGCCCATTCTCTCTTTAACCGTCCTTTAGTGGTGGGGAGTAATTCGGTGATTGAAATTAAATTTGCGGCGCCGCCCCTTGAGGTGCTGCTGACGGCGGACGGCCAGGAAAGTCTGGCGCTGGAGGCCGAAGATAGGATAAAGATCTATGCGGCTCCGCACAAAACTAAATTTATCCGGTTTAAAGAGAAAAGTTTCTACCATATTCTCCGGGAGAAAGTAAAACAAGGGAGATTATAAGGGAGGGTGTGCGATGAAAGCCCGTCGCCATGGTTTGATTTTATCGATTATCAAGGAGCAACCGATCCAGACCCAAGAAGAACTTGGAGAAGCATTAAAAGCTGAAGGGGTGGAGGTGACCCAGGCGACCCTTTCGCGGGACATAAAAGAACTGGGGTTGATCAAGGTGCCTACCCCCAATGGCGAATACCGCTATTCATTGCCATTAGATAGGAACTTTTCCGATCTTTTAAAACGGGCGGAACGCATCTTTGAACATGCGGTGATCAGTATTGACCATACGGAAAACTTGATCGTCATCAAAACATCAAGTGGGACGGCCCATGCGGTGGCGGCCGCTTTGGATGATCTGGACTGGAAAGAAGTGGTGGGGACGATTGCCGGGGATGACTCTATTCTCGTGATTGTCCGGAAAAAACAACAAGTCGAACAAGTGCTGGAAAGGTTATATAAATTAAGGAGGTAGAACTAATGCTGCGCGAGCTGGTGATCGAAAACTTTGCCCTGATCGAGCGGTTAAGCTTGGAAGTCGGTCCGGGTTTTAATATTATGACCGGGGAAACGGGCGCGGGGAAATCGATCATCATTGATACGGTCAGCTTGCTGCTGGGGGGACGCTCTTCGGCGGAACAAGTCAGGGCCGGCGCCGAAGCCGCGCAGATTGAAGGGGTCTTTGAGGTCGAAGACCGTCCTGAAGTCCTCGGCCTCCTCGCCGACTGGGGGATCCCCTTGGGCGACGACCGGCTACTGGTGATTAACCGGGAGATTAACCAGTCCGGCCGGAGCCGCTGCCGCATGAACGGACAGACCGTGACCGTCCTCACCCTAAATAAGGTCGGCCGTTTATTATTGGATATCCATGGCCAACATGAGCACCAATCCCTCTTTTCGGCCGTCTCCCAACGGGAAATTTTAGACCGGTATGGTGGCGAGCTCCTAGCCAAACGAAAGGCGCAAGTCGCCGAGTTATACAGCCAATGGCAAGCGGTGAAAGGGGAATTGGCCGGCTTGGAAATGGACGAGGCCGAAGAGAAACGCCGGCGCGAACTCATCGATTACCAACTCCAAGAGATTGAAGCCGCCCAGTTGCAACCGGGAGAAGAGGAAGAGTTAAGTAAGGAACGGACCCTATTGGCCGGCGCGGAACGGCTCTTTGCCAGTGTCTCCGAGGCTTACCAACTGTTTTATGGGGCGGAGGAAACCAGTACGGTCCTGGACCAGTTAGGGGCCGGGGTCGAGGCTTTGACCAAGGCGGCAGAGGTTGATCCCGCTTTGCAGCAGTGGGTGGAGACGATGTCCCAGGTGGCCTGCCAGGTGGAAGAGATGGCCCGGGAGCTTCGGAGTTACCGGGATCAGATCCTCTTCGACCCGGAGCGTCTGAATCAAGTGGAAGCAAGGCTGGACGAGATCGCAAAGTTAAAACGGAAATACGGCCAAGGAATTCCGGAGATATTGGCCTTTGCGGCAAAGCTAAAAGCCGAACTGAACTCCCTTGAAGACCGGACCGAACGCCAGCAGGCTTTGACCAACCAATTGCGACGGATCGAAGGAGAGTTGGCCGAAGCGGTGCAGGCGCTTTCCGCTTTACGCCGGGAGACGGCGGAACGTTTAGAGGTGGCGGTCACCGCGCAACTGCACGAAGTGAACATGGGAAAAACGGTCTTTAAGATCGCGCTGAACCGGGTCGCCGATGCGGAAAACGGGCTGATGATTGATGGCGAAGCCTTGGCGGTGGGGAAAGACGGCATAGACCACGTGGAATTTTTAGTCGCCCCCAATCCTGGGGAAGGACTGCGGCCTTTGGCGAAGATTGCGTCCGGGGGGGAACTTTCCCGTTTAATGTTGGTGCTGAAGGTGATTCTGGCGGAAGCAGACCAGATCCCGACGATGGTTTTTGACGAGATTGACACGGGGATTGGCGGACGGACGGCCCAAGCGGTGGCGGAGAAACTTTTCCTGCTCGGCCGCTCCCACCAGGTGATCTGTGTAACCCATCTTCCCCAGATTGCCAGTATGGCCCATCACCATTTTTATATTGAAAAGCGAACGCTAAATGAACGGACGATGATTCAGGTCCGGGCCCTGGGCAAGAACGAACGGGTGGAGGAATTGGCCAGAATGCTTGGGGGCGCCGAAGTGACTGCCACCACGCGGGAGCATGCCCGGGAGATGCTGCAGTTAGCCGAGACCCTTCGTTTGGAAAAAAGTAGAATATAGCAGTAACCTCTTGCAACCTTTACGGAACGCTTAGGACCTTGTTTGTGCGTGAACGGGAGGTGTAGAGGATGGTTAATGAACTCTCCAAGCAACAGCGGAAAATCCTTCTTATGCTGGTGGCGGCGATTCTGCTGGGCGCCGGCCGGCTAGGGTTCCGCGCCTTTTCCAGAGGAACTTTGGAAGTGCATCTGGTGGAGCCGGTCACGGTGGCGTGGCCGGACGCCGCCCCGGACGGACGGGCGCCGGAGTTTACCCAACCGGTCCTGGCTTTATCAGCGGGAGGAACCGCCGGGGAAACGGATCAGACAACGGATTCCCCAACTCCGCCTGGGGAGGAACAAGCAAACCTGGCGGAAAAAGATGGGCCGCCCCCAACGGGAGGGCCGGCTGGGAATGAAACCAGTATCAAGCGCCTTGACCCCAATACCGCGACCAGTGAGGAGTTACAGACTTTGCCGGGGATCGGTCCGGTGTTGGCCGCCCGGATCATTGAGTACCGGGAGACGGTAGGTAAATTCCGGACCATCGATGATCTCTTGGCGGTTAAAGGGATTGGCGAAAAAACGTTGATGAAAATCCGGCCTTATCTTGAAATTAAGGAATGACCTCCGGTTCTCCTCTTCTCCGGGTCCCCCTTTTTCTGGGAGGGGGTATTGTCGCCGGTTGGTATCTTCGCGACCGGCTCCTGCTTGTCCTTTTTGGCTTGGCCGTTTTCCCCCTTTTCTTTTTCCCCTGCATCAGCAGGAGGGAAGAACGGCGCAAGACGGTAGGCGTCCTTTTTTGCATAATCCTCGGCGTGCTGTTAGGGGGCGGCGAAGGATGGTTCCAGACCCGTCACCGGCAGATGATCCAGGTTTATCAGGGACAGACGGTTGACCTGGTCGGGACGGTCCTTGAGACCCCTGCTCCTTGGCGGAACGGGGTCCGTTTTTTGCTCCGGGTGGAAGAGGTGGCGGGCAGAGCGCTAACCACCCACCCGCGGGTGGAAGTATTCTACCCGCGGGTGGCGGATTACGCCTACGGTCAACGGTTGGCCTTACGTGGCCGGTTCTTTGGTGACGAGGCCGGGCCTGGTTCGGCCTGGGCCCGGGCCCGCGTGGTTGGTGGTCTGAGCGCCGGGGAAGAAGTGGAAGTACGGGGCCGGGGAAAAGTTCCGGTCCTGGGCCGTTTGGTTCATGGTTGTCAGCGGAAGTTATTGGCCGTCGGGGAAGCGACTTTGCCCCCAAAGGAAGCCGCTATTCTCCACGGGATGTTACTTGGCCGCCGTGAACCGGCCTTGCCCGCCCACACCTTTGAACGGGTGGGGATTGCCCATTTACTTTCCGTTAGCGGATTGCACCTTACGTTCTGGCTCAGTTTATTCTGGGGTTTGGGTAAAGGATTCCACCTGCCGGATCGGGGCTTGGGTTTACTGGCGATTCCGGTGGTTGCCCTGTTCGTGCTGATTGCCGGCGGGGGGGCTCCGGCGTTAAGGGCAGGAACGATGACCTTGTTCGCTTTATTCGGCGACTTGACCCGCCGGCCGACGCGGGGACCGCAACTCCTGGCGGCGGCTGCTACGGTGATTCTGCTGCTCCGGCCTTTGGAGGTTTTTGCCCTTGGCTTTTGGCTTTCCTTCCTGGCTTGTGCCGGCTTGATCATCGTCTATCCCCGTTGGGAGCAGGCCTTATCGGTTTACCCATGGTTCGCGAAAAGCCGTCCTTGCTTTCTCTCGCTGGCGGCCCAATTGATGGTCACCCCGTTGCTGGCCAAGGTTTACGGCGGGGTATCCCTCATTGCGCCGGTGGCCAATTTGATTTTAGTCCCCTTAGGCGGGATTGTGGTGCAAATCGGTTTGGTCGCTGCCTTGTGCGGTTTGGTTTTTCTGCCTTTGGCCCGTCTTTTAAATGCCGGGAACACGGTATTGATCAATCTTTTCCATCAATTAAGCGCTCTCCTGGCTAAACTGCCGGGCTATCTTTCTTTTCCCCCTTGGCCATGGCTGGTGGTGGGGGCTAGTTATGGGGTGATTTTTTTGCTCACGTGGGGTCTGACCATTAATCCGGTCACGAAAAAAAGAAGACTGCCTTTATTCTATATCCTGCTGGTTTTAGCCCTCATTGGACTGCTGGTGGTCGGCTATTATCTGGCGCGGGATTTGACCTCCTCTTTACAGATTGTCTTCTTTGATGTGGGACAGGGGGATGCCGCCTTAATTACCGTGCCGGGGGATTACCACATTCTGGTTGACGGCGGAGAGGCGGCCGCCTATCAGCGGGAGATCGGCCCCTATCTGCAGGCGCAAGGGATCCGCCAGTTGGATTTGGTGGTGGTTACCCATGCCCATGAAGATCATTTGGGCGGGATTGTCCGGCTTTTAGAAGATGGCCGGATCAAAGTGGACCGGATCATCGAAAGCGGTTTCCCCCATACGACCCGGCTCTACCAAAGATTTCTCCAGTTGGTTTTGGAGAAGGAAATCCCTCTCGAGCAGGGGGTGCGCGGAACCCGGTTGCAAGCCGGGGACCTGAAGGGTTTGGTCCTTAACCCGCCCCCCGCTTACCTGAGGGGAGAGGGGGAAGTGAATAACAACTCCCTTGTTTTGTTATTGGATTACCGATCGGTACGGATTCTCCTCACCGGCGATGTGGAGGTACCCGGTGAAACGGTGATCCTTTCGACCTATGGGGAAGGGATCCGGGCTAATCTCCTCAAAGTGGCCCATCATGGGAGTTCGACGGGGACCGGATGGGCGTGGCTGGAAAGGGTCCGGCCGGAGTTGGCGGTGATCAGTGTCGGCGCCGGTAATTCCTTCGGGCATCCGGGGGCGGACGTGCTTGCCCGGTTAACCCAAGCCGGAGTAAAACTATACCGGACCGACCAAGCGGGCCGGTTAACGTTTACGATCCGGCCGGGCCGTTCCGGAAAGCCGGCCCAGGTTAGGGTGGAAAGGGAGGCTAAAAGATGAAAGCGGCGGATTTTATCCTTCGTTTACAGGAAAAAGGCCGGGCCGGACTGGGCCGTCCTGTTTTATTCCTGGGGGAGGAGGCATATTGGATTGCGACGGGGATCAACTGGATTAAAAAAGTGGTTTTTCCCGAGGCCGGGGAAGAATTTAACCTTGTGCGCTTGGATATAAAAGAAACGGAAGCCGCCCTCTTGGGCACCGAGATCGCCGCGGCGCCCTTTTTCGGAAAAAACCGCCTCTTGATCCTGAATGGACTGGAGGATCTGAAACCAGCCCAGGAAGAAGCAATCTTGACCGCCTTGCCCCGGTTGGCGCCGGGGGTTTTCCTGATTATGACCGCCGGCCATCTTGACCAGAGAAAAAAGGCGGTTAAAGAAATCAAAGCCATGGTGGAGACGGTGGACTGTGCTCCTTTAAAATTGTATGAGGCGAAAAGATGGGTTAGTCAGGAAGCGAAAGCACGGGGTTTGAAGCTAACACCTGCGCAGATCGATCTCCTTCTCGAAATGAAGGGGACCTCCCTCTTCAGTTTGGATCGTGAGTTGGAAAAGGTGAAAACTTACTGTGGTGGGGAGGAACAAGCGGTTTCGATGGCAGAATGGAGCTGTCTTTTGGGGGAAGCCTCGGAGACAAACATCTTCCAAATGATTGACGGGGCGATCGAAGGGAAAGCCGGGACCGCCCTCCATCTCCTCCACCGTTTATTAAAGGCCGGGGAGCCGGAGATGAAGATCCTGGCGATGCTGGGGACAGAAGTGCGCCGCCTCTTTATCGCCTGGGGCTTGCTGCAGACGGGACGGAGTCATGAACTCCAAAAGGAATTGGCTTGCCATCCCTACGTGGCGGAGAAAATAAGAAAAAGGGCGGAAGGCTTGACCTACCTCCAACTTCGCCAGGCCCACCGGAGACTGCTCCAGGCGGATTTCCGGTTAAAAACCGGCCAGGCCGATCCCGGCTTGGAATTGGATCTGCTCATTCTCGACCTGGGTTCCTGTCTTGCTGGAAGATCGGGGGCGACGACATAAACAAAACCGCCCGTTTTCTCGACGGGCGGTTTTATCACGCGTTGACAGCAGTAAGCCGGTTTAGCCTCCGCATCAGCCGGCTTTTTTTCCGTGCGGCGGCATTTTTGTGGATCAAACCTTTACTAGCGGCTTCGTCTAATTCTTTTATTGTAAGGGTGAGTAAGCTTTTTGCTTGCTCCACATCATTCTCCATCGCAACTTGTGTTTTTTTCACAAGGGTCTTCAGTTCCGACCGTTGACTGCGGTTTTTTAAACGGCGCTGTTGAGCAAGGGCCGCCCTTTTTTCGGCCGATTTAATATTGGGCAACGAGTTCACCTCCAACTATTCCATAAGCTTATTATATTTTAAACCCTTTTGATCAGGATTGCAAGGCCTTTCTTGATTTCCCCGTGATTATAAAGCATAATTTGGCTAACCACGGGGGAGGATATGATTAAGAATTTGAAAGGGAGGTAGTTCTGTGATAGGGGC
>JAAYHY010000092.1 GCA_012735135.1 Bacillota bacterium
ATACGGAGGAGAATCCGGATAACGTCAAACCCCATAACCAAGGCAAAACGCTGGTCAAAGCGGGCCGGGTTGTGGCGGAATTACCCGCGCTCTCCTGGAACGTGGTCAGATTGCGCGTGAAATAAAAGGCGAAAAGCTAAAAGGTGGTTACCCCTTGGGTAACTGCCTTTTTTGTTTGGTCCGGTGTGAAGCGCCGGCCGGGGACTGAAGGGAAGTGGTTTTTCTGAAGTCTTCGCCCAGTGACCGTTTTCCACCGCGGAGGGCGCCCAGCCAAATTTTCGATTTAATGGCAAAAAGTTGACTTTTATTGGATGATAAGATATAATAAAAAAAACGAAACGTTTCGCGTAACAAGGAGAAAACTCATGGCGGCGACGATTAAAGATATTGCTAAATACACAGGTCTTTCCATCTCAACCATCTCCAAGTACTTGAATGGTGGTAATGTTTTAGAGCCTAATAAGCAATTAATTGAAGAAGCAATTCAAACCCTTGATTTTAAGGTGAACGAGATGGCCCGGGGACTTAGGACCAGCCGGACGATGACCGTAGGCGTGCTCATCCCCAGCCTCAAAAATATTTTTTTTACGAGCATCGTCTCTCATATAGAAAGTGAGTTGTTAAAAGAAGGGTATAGCACAATTGTCTGTGATTTCAAAGAGGATCCCGACTTGGAGGAGAAAAAACTCCAGTTTTTATTCGACAAAATGGTTGATGGTATTGTCTTGATGCCTTTGCCGGGCAATGACAACCTCATAAAAAAGATTATCGCCCAGCAAACCCCCTTGGTATTAATCGATCGTTTGATCCCCAATGTGGACTGCGATGTTGTGCTCGTCGATAATCTTAATGCCTCTTATAACGCCGTTGAGCAACTGATCATCCGCGGTCACCGGCGAATTGGGATTATCGCCGGGCCGCAAAATATCTATACTGCCCAGGAACGGTTGAAAGGGTATATTCGTGTGCTTGAAGATTACGGGTTGAAAGTAGACCCATCCCTGATCAAACATGGCGACTACCAAATTGAAAGCGGTTATAATTTGTTGCTGGAGTTAATCGGGGATGAACAACCCCCCACTGCGGTTTATGTGACCAATTACGAAATGACGATTGGCAGTATCATTGCGATTAATGAAAATAACATTAGAATTCCGGATGATCTATCGTTTATAGGTTTTGACAACCAGGATTTGGCGCGCATCGTCAAACCGGCGCTGTCCATCGTTGTTCAGCCGGTACAGAAGATCGGGGAAACAGCCGCGCAGGTTCTTTTGAAAAGACTAAAGAAAGACCAAAGGGGTTTTCCTTTAGTAACCCGGCTGAAGACCCAACTGTTAATCAGGGATTCCATTAAAAAGCTGGAAAGCTAAAAATTTTTTACCCATAAAACGAAACGTTATGCTTCTAAAACCGGAAATGAAGCATAATGTTTTACGGAGAGATAAGCGGGGGTTTGTAAATGTCAAAACGGCTTTTGCTTGGCATTGACAGTGGCACTTCCGGGTGTAAGCTCACGGTCTTTGATCTGGAGGGGCATGTCGTGGCCGCGGCGGCCGGCACTTACCAGACCGATTATGCCCATGGATGTTATGCGGAACAAGACCCCTTCGCGTGGTGGGAAATTATCTGCCGGGAGATCCATAACTTAATTGCCGTTCACGGGGTCGACCCGCGGGAGATTGCCGGGATTGGGATCGATGGGATTAGCTGGGTCTGCCTTCCGGTGGATCGTAAGGGCGTCCCCCTCCGCAAGGCCATGATTTGGCTGGATCGGCGCGCCGAAAAACAGGCCGCCTGGTTACGGGAGACTTTGGGTGAAGAAGAACTGGTCCGCTTAAGCGGTAACCCGGTCGATCCGGCTTATATTACTCCGAAAATATTGTGGCTCCGGGAAAATGAACCGGAAGTTTATGCCCGGACCGGGAAGTTTCTCCAGAGCAATGCCTTTCTTGTGTATAAACTGACCGGCGAGTTGTCCCAGGATTATTCCCAGGCTTATGGGTTTCATTTCTTTGATATGGCCAGAGGCGTCTGGGACGAAAAGACGGCGGAACGGATGGGGATCTCCCTGGATTTGCTGGCTCCCCTCCGCCATTGTCATGAGGTGGTGGGAACGGTAAGTTCAGAAGGGGCGGCGGAAACGGGACTGGTTACGGGAATTCCGGTTGTGGCCGGCGGACTGGATGCGGCTTGTTGCGCCCTGGGCGCCGGGGTGGTTAAACCCGGGCAAACCCAGGAACAAGGGGGGCAGGCCGGGGGGATGAGTATTCTCGTGGACCGGCCCTTGGTCCACCCGAAATTAATCTTAGGATACCACGTGGTTCCTGATCTATGGTTGTTGCAAGGCGGGACCGTGGGCGGCGGCGGAACCTTGAAATGGTTCAACAAGGAATTGGGCTATTATGAACAGCAGATCGGAAAGGATCTGGAGAAAAATCCATTTGAAGTGATGAGTGAAGAAGCCGCCCGGATCGCTCCGGGCGCGGACGGACTGATTTTCCTGCCTTATATGGCCGGTGAGCGTTCCCCGATTTGGAACAGTAAAGCGCGGGGCGTTTTCTTCGGCCTCTCCTATGACAAAACCAGAGCCCACCTCATCCGCGCCATGATGGAGGGGGTCGGGTTTTCCCTGCTCCATAACTTAAAGACCGCCGAAGAAGTTAATGCCTATGTAAAGGAATTAATTAGTGTGGGGGGGGCGGCGAACAGCCGGGTTTGGACCCAGATCAAAGCCGATATCACCGGGAAGACAATCCACGTTCCCCTGTCGGATCAGGCCACGACTTTGGGAGCGGCGCTGCTGGCCGGGGTGGGCGCCGGAGTCTATCCCAATTTTGAGGCAGCGGTGAAGCAAACCGTCCGGATCCAAAGAACCCATCACCCGTCGCCGGAAAATTACGCGATTTATGATCAGTATTACCGGCTTTATCTTGAGTTATATCAAAAGTTGCGGGACAGTTTCGATACCTTGGCCCGGATTGCCGATTAAGAAGCTTTTTGCGTTGTCACCGCTAAAAGACGGCCAGTGAATGAATGGCTTTAGCTTTGAATGAGACGCTTCATATCGTGTATTGGCCCTCTTAAAGTAAAGGACGGCGCCAAAAAGCCCCAATCAAAGCCGTAACGGGGGGGAGAAGATGAAAGCAGCGGTCTTATATGGCAAGCAAGATTTGCGTTACACCGAGGTGGAAACCCCCAGGATCAACCGGGATGAGATCCTGGTCAGGGTGAAAGCGACCGGGATTTGCGGTTCCGACCTGCCGCGCGTCTTGGGAGACGGGGCCCATTTTTACCCGATCATCCTGGGGCATGAATTTTCCGGTGAAGTAGTCGGAGTGGGCCCGGCGGTAACCAACGTCCAAGTGGGGGAGCGTATTGCCGGGGCGCCTTTGGTTCCGTGTCTGCAGTGTTCCGATTGCCAACAAGGTTGGTATTCCCAGTGTAAGCACTATACTTTTATCGGTTCCCGGGTCTCCGGCAGTTGGGCCGAGTTTGTCAAAATGCCGGCCATTAACGGGGTTAAATTGCCGGATGGGGTCACATATGAGCAAGGCGCGCTCTTCGAACCGGCGACAGTGGCATTGCATGGCCTGATGGTGATGGATTTCCGGGGCGGGACCGATGTGGCGATCGTCGGATGCGGCACGATCGGCCTGTTGGCGCTGGAATTCGCCAAGATCCTGGGGGCGCGGCGGATTGTGGCGCTGGATCTGGATGACCGGAAGCTGGCTTTGGCCAAAAAATATGGCGCCAGCGTGTGTATCAATACGGGCGGGGCCGATTTCAAGGAAAGGATCCGGGAAATTACGGCCGGACGCGGCTTTGAAATGGTTGTGGAGTGCGCCGGGGTCGAGTTCACGGAAAAGTTAAGTTTAGAGCTGGCCGGGAATAAAGGATCTGTCATGTTTATCGGCACTCCTTCCCGGCCTATTACCTTAGCCCCCGCCGATTTTGAAAGGATGAACCGGAAAGAACTGACCGTCCGTGGTTCATGGATGTCATATTCGCCGCCCTTCCCCGGGAAGGAATGGGAGTTGACCGGATACTACCTGCAACAAGGTCTGCTCCATGTGGATGAACTGGTCGACCGGGTCATTCCCCTTTCCGAAATTAACGCGGCCTTTGCCGATTTGGCTGTGCCCGGAAGGGTCAAGGGAAAAATTCTCCTCAAGGTCTAGATGATGCCCCTGCGGCCCTGGGCTAACCCGGGCGCGGGAAAAGGAGGTGGGTTCGGGCAAGAAAAGAGAAAACGGGAAGATCCGTGGGGATTCAATCGATGCAAAGGAGTGTGAGCAATGGGTGGCATAAATACATTTCGGGCCGGCGACGGCGTTGATCCGGATCAAGTCCCGAAACGGAGAGTCTACACCGGAGCCCAAATTCCCGCCATTGGTTTGGGCACTTTCGGTTCGGACCGCTTCAGCGGCGAACAGGTCGCCGAAGCCGTCAGGGGCGCGATCGCGGTAGGCTACCGGCATATTGACTGCGCCGCGGTTTACGGCAATGAGCATTTAATCGGCGCCGTTTTGCAAGAGGCAATCCAGTCCGGAATCAAACGGGAAGAATTCTGGATCACTTCAAAATTATGGAATGATATGCACGGGGACGGAGATGTCCTCCTGGCCTGCGCCAAATCTTTGAAGGATTTAAGATTGGATTATCTGGATTTATACCTGGTTCACTGGCCGTTCCCCAACTACCATCCCCCCGGCGCCAGTGTGGACTCGCGGGATCCGCATGCCCGTCCCTATATCCATGAGGAATTCATGAAGGTTTGGCGGCAGATGGAACGCCTGGTCGAGATGGGCCTCGTCAAACATATCGGGACCTCGAACATGACCATTCCCAAACTGAAATTATTGTTACGGGACGCCAAAATCAAACCGGCCTGTAATGAAATGGAGTTGCATCCCCATTTCCAACAGCCCGAGTTGTTCAAGTTTGTGGTTGAGAACGGGATTGTCCCGATTGGCTTCTGTCCGATCGGCTCCCCAAACCGTCCGGACCGGGATAAAACCGAAACCGATACGGTGGATATCGAGGATCCGGTTATTGTCGAAATTGCCCGGCGTCATCAGGTCCATCCGGCGGTGATCTGCGTCAAGTGGGCGGTCCAGCGGGGACAGGTGCCAATCCCCTTCTCTATCCACCGCCATGAGTATCTCAGTAACCTGCTGGGCGCCGTGACCGACCCCCTGACCGACGAAGAGATGGAAGCGATTGCGGCGATCGATAAGAATTGCCGTCTGATTAAGGGGCAGGTTTTCTTATGGGAAGGGGCTAAAGGTTGGGAAGATCTTTGGGATCCGGACGGGATAATCCCCGGTTGGTAATTTACTGTGAAGTTGGCGCCCGCTATGAATTCATCGAGGAGGATAAGGATGCTGAAAGGAATACCGAAAATTCTTTCTCCAGAATTGCTGAAAGTTTTGATGGAGATGGGACATGGGGATGAACTGGTGATCGCGGACGGCAATTTTCCGGCGGGGGCGCTCGCCCGCCGGCTCGTCCGGGCCGACGGCCACGGGACAGTGGAATTGCTCGACGCCATTCTGAGGTTTTTCCCCCTGGACCAGTATGACCCAAATCCGGTGGTCTTGATGCAAGTGGTACCGGGGGATAAGGTTGAGACGCCAATCTGGGATGAATACCGGGCGGTTGTCACCAAATATTATCCGGAGGCTTCGGAATTCAAACATGTGGAACGTTTTGCCTTTTATGAACGGGCAAAACAGGCCTATGCCGTGGTGGCCACCGGCGAAGCGGCGCTTTATGCCAACCTCATCCTCAAAAAGGGAGTTGTCTAACCGGAACTATTGACTTCTTTTGGAATATATGTTAAAGTAGAGTAAACGGAACGTTTCGCTATAAAAGAGGTAATAAACATATAACGTTACTATACGATGGCGCAACATTCTCCTATAGTGAAAAAGGGGAGGTGATTGGACAGCCAGAGGGGTAATCCTTTTCATTCTTTAGAGTCGGTGGAAGGACGATTAAAAGGTGTTTAGGAGGAGATTTATGTGAGAAAAACGTTGTTTGGTCTGTGCCTGCTTCTTTTGGTCGCGGTGATCATTGGTAGCGCAGTAAATGCAGCGCAGCAAGTTACGCTGACCGTTTGGGATTTTAAATATGCCGATCCCAACATGAATGCCACCATGGTCAAGATCGACAAGATGTTTATGGAGAAATATCCTAATGTCAAAATCAACCATGTGGCCCAACCGAACGACCAGTATTATCAGTTGTTGCGCGCGGCCGCCCAGGCCAGGAGAGGCCCGGATGTGGTCATGCTGCACGGAGCCAGGGGCGATGTTTATGAACTCGATCCCATCCTGGTGAAATTGGACAATTACATCAAACCGTGGCGGCATGAAATTCCCGAGGACAGCTGGAAAGTGGCCGCCACGAACCGGGATTTTAAAAAGGGCATTAAACTAATCCCGATGACCTCCCAAGGTTTTGGTTTTTACTACAATAAAGCCCTCTTCAAAAAAGCCGGCCTTGACCCCAATAACCCGCCAAAAGATTGGGATTCCTTTTTAGCCGCTTGTGAAAAGTTGAAAGCGGCCGGAATCGTTCCGATTACCGGCGGACTCAGGGATTTCACCACCAACTTTATGTTCCGGGCCTTGGCCGCCAATATCTACGGGAAAGAGGTCTATGGGTTACAAACCGGCGCGCAAGGTTTTGCCAACAACAAAGCCTTTAAGCGTGCGGCGGAAATGATGGTGGAGCTGAAAGAGAAGGGTTACTTTGATCCGAACGCCGCCTCCATCCCCTATTTTATGGACGCCATTGATATGTTCGCCGCCGGGAAAGGCGCCATCTTCTGCGGTTTACTCTCCGATGTGGCCAACTGGAAACAATTCAGCGACGCTCTGGGCAAGGATAACGTGGGCTATTTCCCCTCGATCAACTTTGCCGAAGCCAAGAATAAAGATATGCAATCCTTCCAACCCGTCGGGATCGGTTACGGGGTCACGACTTGGTCCAAAAACAAAGATCTGGCGGTGAAATACGCCGAATTTTACGCGCGGGGCGAAGGGGCAATGGTGTTTGTTGAGGAGACCGGCGCTTTCTCGCCGAATACCAGTCTGGATACGAAAGCCCTTGGATACCCGGTCTTAGCCGAGATCAACAATTATCTCAAGGATGAAAATATCTCCGAAGACTATCAAACGATGTTTATCAGCGCATTTGAAGACGCCATGATCGCCGTCAGTCAGCAGTTATTGATCACAGGGGAGATTGATGTCGATAAATTCGTTGAACAAGTTGAAAAAATCGCCGCGGAACATAGATAAACGATAAGTTCCCTTTTTAGCAGGTTGCTTGGGCGCCGCTTTTCCCTCCGGGAGCGAAAAGCGGCGCCTCTACCTCCCAACGATCTCTTTTGCCTAAGGAGTTTGATGGCTTTGAAAAAGACAGACGCGAAAACCCAAGAAAAACTGAGGATGGATCTGTTAAAGACGGCCCGCAGTTGGCAGCCGCGGAAACGGGCGAGCTTACAAACGCAAGAAAACCGTGATGCCTTATTGCTGATCACGCCGTTGATGATCCTGACGGTTGTTTTTATCTTTTTCCCGATGGGCTCCAATTTTGTCTACAGTTTTACCGACTGGCGGGGTTTCGGGGCGTTGAACTGGATTGGCTTTGACAACTTCTGGACCATGTTCCGTGATGAGCGGTTTTGGCAGTCGGTCAAAAATACGTTGATCTTGTTGTTATTCATCCCGTTGGGTGTTTTTATTCCGTTATGTCTGGCCGCTCTGTTACGGGGTGGTCTGAAGGGCTGGAGATTTTTCCGCGCCGTTATTTACCTTCCCCAGGTCCTGGGTTATGTAATTCTGGGGATGATCTTTAATCTCTTTTTGCGCTCGAACGGTCCTTTGAACAGCCTGTTTGAGATGGCCGGCTTGGAAGCCTGGGCCTTGGACTGGCTAAACCGGCCTTTATTGGCGCTGTTGTCATTAGGAACCGTCTATGGTGTTTTTCTGCGGATCGGGTTTGGGACAATCTATTTTTTGGCGGCCATGGGCAGCGTCGATGAACAATTGTATGAAGCCGCCCGGGTTGACGGCGCCGGCTGGTGGACCAGGTTTTGGCATATCACCCTGCCATCCATCCGGTTTAACATTGAGTTTTTGGTTGTAATGTCGGTTATTGAAAATGTCGCGCGCGCCTTTTCGTTTATCTACACCTTCAGCCGGGGGGGACCCGGTTATAGTACCCATACCTTGGAGTACAGTTTATATACCCTTGGTTTTACGAACGGAAGAATCGGGTACGCCAGTGCCTGGTCGGTCATTCTCTTCTTTATTTGCGCGGTCATTGCGATCATGCAAATCAGATTGATGAGGTGGAACGATGAATAAAAGTCTAAAGATTAATACCTATCTGATCTTGATCCTATTTGCCATCGCGTCGCTGTATCCCCTCTTCCACGTGTTCATCACCAGTTTTAAACAGGTGGAGGAATATATTGAGAACCGAGTCTTTCTCCCGGCCCAATGGGTCCTGGACAATTATAAAGTCGCCATCGAACAGGGGCATTTGCTTTATTATTTCCGGAATAATCTAATCCTTATCCCCGCGGCGATGCTTTTCTATTTGTTTGTTTGCGTCACAGCGGGCTTTGCCTTTGGGCGCTTGCGGTTTCGCCTCCGTTTACCGTTGTTTTTGACCACCCTTTTTTTAATGATCTTCCCGCAAATGCTCCTCTCCTTGCAGATCTTTCAGATCTGTAACCATCTTTATCTGACGGATACTTTTTTAGGGGTTATCCTGGTTTGGACCGCTTATTTTGCGCCCTTCGGCACCTATATCATGGCGACTTATTTCAGTTCCATTCCTTACGAAATCATTGAGTCGGCCCGGGTGGACGGCGCCAGCACCTGGCGGATCTTGACGCAGATTGCGACCCCAATGGCCCTGCCGATGCTTGGCTTTCTAAGCATCATCGGTTTTCAATCCATGTGGAATGAGCTGCCCTTTTCCTTGTTATTGCTGCAGAGCATGGAGAAGCGGACCGTCACTCTAGGGGTCGCCATGGTGCAAGGGCAGTACGGGATCCCCGATCCGATGCGGGCGGCCGGCATTATGCTCGCCTCCTTCATCCCGATTCTCGTCTTCTTATTCTTCCAGAAGTACATCACCAAAGGCGCCTTTGCCGGTTCGCTGAAAGGATGAACTAGACCGATTAAGATGGAGAACAAGATGAAAACTTATGATCTTACCTTTTTGGGGCATATGTGTTTTGATGAGATCACGCCTTTTCAGGGGGAGACCAGGGTCGCCCCCGGCAGTGCGGTTTTATGCGGGGCGATGGTGGCGGCGCGGGTTGGCAAGAAAGTGGCGGTGGTGACCAGGATGGCCCCGGAGGATGAAGGGATCCTCCGGCCCCTGCAAGAGCTGGGCGTTGACACCTATTTAATCCCGGCGGCGGAAACCACCTATTCGGTGGTGATCCATCCCACTGCCAATATTGACGAACGCCGGCTGATCCTGAAAAAAAGCGCCGGCTACTTTAAATTAGAGGAGATTCCCCAGCTCCAGACCAAATATCTGCATCTGGCGGGGATCTCCGACCAAGAGTTCAACCTGGAATTGATTCACGGCTTAAAAGAATATGGCTATAATCTTTCGGTGGATATGCAAAGTTTTGTCCGGCAAGTGGATCCGGTCAGCCACGCAATCGCCTTTCGGGACGTCCCGCAAAAAGAAGCGATCGTCAGGGCAATGAGCAAGGTGAAACTGGATCTGGTGGAGGCGAAGGTCCTGACTGGCGCCGCTGATCCGGAAAAGGCCGCCCTAATCTTTGAAGCATGGGGTTGCCCGGAAACCGTCATCACCCATGCGGAGGGCGTTTTGGTCCGGACCGGAGGCAAAACCTATTACGAAAAATTTTCCAACCGGAGTGTCCGGGGGCGGACCGGCCGGGGGGACACCACTTTTGCCGCATACCTGGCCTGGCGGATGGAGCATGATGTGGCGACGGCCCTTAAATTCGCCGCCGCTTTGGTCTCGATTAAGATGGAAACGCCCGGGCCCTTCCAGGGAACGCTGGAAGACGTCTATGACCGGATCAGAAAATACCATTCATAAAGATTTCGCCGGTGTGGATGGCGACGATAAAACTTTTGGAGGAAAAAGCAGATGCATCTCTTTAAAACTTCCGAAAAATACTATAAAGTAGATCCGTGGCTGGTGGTTGAGGAAGGGTTTGACCCGGCCAGACAGCGGTTGTCCGAATCCATTTTCTCCCTGGCCAATGAATTTATGTGTGTCCGGGGCTATTTCGAGGAAGGTTATTCCGGCGATCATCTGTTGGGCAGTTACTTCAGCCAGCTTTATGAAATAATGGATATCAAGTACCCCCAAAGGTTTAAAGGGTTTATCACCGAAGGCGCGACAATGCTCAACGCGGTGGATTGGCTTTATACGCGGATCAGCGTCGACGGTGAAGAGTTGGATTTGGCCAAGGTCAAATTTTCGGATTTCCGGAGAACCCTTGATTTACGGAGCGCCACTTTAAAACGGGAGTTCGTCTGGACGACTTCGCAACAGAAACAACTGCGGCTGACCTTTTTACGCTTTACCGACATGGTCCATACCAACCGGGGCGGTCAGCGGATTATCTTTGAGCCGTTGAACTTCTCCGGGGAGGTAAAAGTCTGTTCCGGCCTGGACTTTGATACCATCTACGAACTGGCCGCCGGCTGGGACCAGACGGAAGGGACCGGCTCCAGCGCGGAAAAGAAAGGGAACCTTAACTTCTGGACCTGCCAGCGGAAGGAATTTACGGATGGCTTGTACTGTATCCAAGCCCGGACCCTGAGGAGCAAGATCAACCTCTTCTCCAGTTTCCGGCTGGCCGCCGAACAACCGCTCAAGCCGCGCTTGGTGGAACGGGAGAAGTTTGTCGGCGCCGAGTTTACGCTGGCCCTCAAGGAAAAACAGGCCACCGCCTTCGACAAGCTGGTGGTGAACCACTGGGAAGAAAAGGGCGATGTGGAGCAGGTTTGGCGGAACGGGTTAAGTCTGGCCAAAAAATACACCAACCTCACCTATGATCAGGCCTGGGAAGCGCACCGCCAATTTTGGGCCGATTTTTGGCGGCGGATGGACATCGAAATCCAAGGCGATCCCGAGTTGCAACAAGGGGTGAGATACTCCTTGTATACGGTCTATAGCAACTATCACGGCGAGAGCGACCGGCGGAACGTCATTTGCAAGCTGGCCGGCGAGGTCTACAACGGCGTCAACTTCTGGGATACGGAGATTTATTGCCACCGGATGTATATGTTCCTCGATCCGGAGATCGCCCGGAAACTCTTGATGTACCGCTACCATTACCTCCCCAAAGCCTTGGAAAACGCCAAACGCCTTGACCTGGAGGGCGCCCGCTATCCCTTCTCCACCATCACCGGAGCGGAGGAGATGGGGACCTGGCAGCATGTGGACCTGGAGATCCATCAAAATTTGGCCATCTATTATGCAATCTGGCATTACGACAAGGTATGCAAAGATAAACAGTTTTTATATAACGAAGGAATTGAGATGCTGTTGCAAATGTGCCGTTGCATGGCCAGTTGGGGCGGATGGAGCCCGAAAAACGGCGACTTTGGCTTTTACGGGGTGATGGGGCCGGACGAGTTCCACATGATGGTCAATCATAACTGTTATACCAATTACATGGGGAAGAAGATGTTCAACTATACCCTGGAAGTGCTGGAGAAGATGAAAGCGGAAGCTCCCGCTTTATACGAGCGGGCCGTCGAGAAGGTCCAGTTGTCCCCCGAAGAAACCGCCAACTGGAAGCGGATGGCGGAGAAGATGCGGATCCTAAAGGATGAAGCAACGGGGATTTATGAACAGCATGACGGGTATTTTGATCTGCCCCATATTGATGTTAAAAGTATTCCCATGTCCCAGATCCCCATCTATAAGCATTGGGCTTATATCAAAATTTTCCGGTTTAACATGATTAAACAGCCGGATTTTCTCAATCTGCCGTACTTCTTCAGTCAGGACTTTACTATGGAGGAGAAGAAGGCGAATTACGAATTTTATGAAGCCAGGACTTGCCATGAATCCTCCTTATCCCCTTCCCTGCACGGAATTTTAGCGGCTGAACTGGGGAAATTGGATGAAGCCTATAACTTCTTCGCCTATGCTGCCCGTTTGGATCTGGATAATTATAACCGCAACACGGAACAGGGGATCCATTCCTCCTCGGCGGCCGGGGTCTGGGCCGGGATGGTCTTTGGCTTTGGCGGCTTACGGACCGATGCCGATCTGCTAATTTTTAACCCGGTCATTCCGGAGCAATGGGAGGCTTACCGGTTCCGGATCACTTATGCCGGGTCGTTGCTGGAAGTATCCGTGAACAGGGAGGAAGCGGTCTTCCGCGTGCTGGAAGGAAAGCCCGTCGTGCTGCAGGTTTACGGGGAACCGGTTGAGGTTACGGCCGGGGGTGCCACCATCAAGTGTAGATAAGAATTGCACCAAGATAGAGGGGTGTTTCCATGATTGTCACCGTTACCTTAAATGCGGCCATCGACAAAACAATAGTCTGTAAGAACTTACAACTGGGAACCATCACCCGCGCCGACGAAGTGGCGGCCGTCGCCGGCGGAAAAGGAATCAACGTCGCCCGGAGCATCCACCGCCTTAAGGGCGAGGTCCTGGCCACCGGTTTCGCCGGCGGCGCCAACGGCTATCTCATCCGGAAACTCCTGGCGGCAGAAGGAATCCCGCACCGGTTTACGAAGATTACGGCCAATTCCCGGGTCTGCCTGGCCCTGGTGGACACGTTGCGGCAAACGGTAACCGAGGTTTATGAGCCGTCGCCGGTGGTGGAAAAGGACGAGTGGGCAAGCTTCCGGGAGCTCCTCGGCGCTTTGGCGCCGCAGGCTTCCTTTATTACTTTCAACGGCAGTCTGCCGGGGGGGTTGGACCCCGGCGCCTATTATGACCTGATCCTTTGGTGCCGGGAGCTTAACCCCGGATGCAAAATAGCCTTGGATACCAGCGGGGCGGCCCTGCGCGCCGGAATCCGGGCCCGTCCTGATCTAATTAAGCCCAATAGGGATGAACTTGAGGAACTCTGCGGTTACCGCCTGGACGGGGACCAAGCCTATGGGGAAGCCGTGCGCCAACTGATGGCGGACGGGATCGAACTGGTCCTGGTTTCCCTGGGGAGCGCCGGCCTGATCTTCGGCTGTCAAGGGTCGGTCTTCAAAGCCGAACCGCTGCGCGTTCCGGAGGTGAAGAGCACGGTGGGCTGCGGCGATGCGCTGCTGGGAGGAGTCCTTTGCCGGCTGGCGGCGGGGGCTGACCTCATGACCGCCGTCAAGTACGGCGTGGCCGCCGCCACCTCAAACCTGACCACCAAGAGTCCCGGCTATATTGACCCGGACCAGGTGGAAGCGTTATACCCGAAGGTTTGTATCCGGCCCCTGGACTGAGCCGCCGGGGGCAATTTTATAGACGGGTTTTCGGCATTCAGGTATTTATCTGGAAAGGAAACCAGGGGTAATTTCTGAAAGAAAGGGAGAAATGAAGGATGGCGCTTGTCACACTAAACCAGCTTTTTGCCACCGATTATGCGGGGGCGGTTTGCGGCTTTGATTTTATTAACCTGGAGACGGCGAAAGCGATTATCGCCGGCGCGGAGGAATTAGGGGCGCCGGTGATCTTGATGGTGACCGAGGGCGGGGTAAAATATGCGGGATTGGATTATATCGCGGCCATCGGCAAAGTGGCGGCGGAAAACGGAAGGATTCCCGTTGCCTTGCATCTTGACCACTGTACCGATTTTAATCTGATTGTGCAAGCGATCAAAGCCGGTTTTACCTCTGTTATGATTGACGCTTCCCACTTGCCTTTTACGGAAAACCTGCAACTGACCAAAGAGGTGGTCCGGGTGGCCCATGCGGCGGGGGTCTCGGTCGAAGCCGAACTGGGCCGGATCGGAGGGAAGGAAGATCACATCCAGGTAAAAAAGGCGGAAGAGTTGATGACCGATCCCGAGGAAGCGGTGGCTTTTGTCGCGGCGACCGAAGTCGATTGCCTGGCGGTGGCGATCGGGACCAGTCACGGGATATATAAGGGTGAACCCAATTTGAATTTGGGGTTATTGCAGAAACTCAAATCCGTCCTTGATCTTCCTTTGGTCTTGCATGGCGGTTCCGGCCTGCCCCCCGCGCTGGTCAGAAAAGCGGTGGAAATGGGGATCCGTAAATTCAACATCTGGACGGAACTGGCCATCGCCCAGACCGATACAATCCGTACGGTGCTAAAGGAACGCCCCGAGCTTTATGATCCGCGTCCCCTCTTTAAACCGGCCATTGAGGCCATGAAGGAAGTGGTGAAGAGCAAGATTCTCCTGACCCAGACCGGCCGCTCCCCGGATTAACCCGATGGAGGCCCTCTTTTTTTTGGCTTGTTTAGATTTTGTTGAGAGGCGCTGTGTATTATTGAAGTGGGTAATATTTGATGGGGGGGTAATTCCTGATGAGGCGGATCGGCCTTCTATTGGCTTTATTCCTGAGTATGATGCC